>JASHVF010000209.1 GCA_030039615.1 Gammaproteobacteria bacterium
GTGTTCCAGACCTGGTTCACGCCCGACCGCTGGCCGCTGGTGCAGGGCCTGCAGAGCATGGGACTGCAGCTCGGCGCGGCAGCCACTCCGCCACTGGTGTCCTGGCTGATGTCGAGCTTCGACTGGCGGCAGGCGCTGCTCTGGAGCGCGCTGCCGGCGCTGCTGCTGATCGGCGCCTGGGCCTGGTACGGACGCAATACGCCGGCCGAGCATCCGGCGGTGAGCGCCGCCGAGCTCGCCAAGCTCGGCGAGCATGCGCAGCTGCAGGTGGATGCCAGCGTCTCGTGGCGACGGGTGTGGGCGCTGCTCAGGAACCGTGACGTACTGCTGCTCACCGGCTCCTACGTGTGCCTCAACTACGTGTTCTACCTGCTCGCCAACTGGTGCTATCTCTACCTGGTGCAGGAGCGTCACTTCACCATGCTCGAGAGCGGCTGGCTCGCGAGCGCGCCACCGCTCGCGGCCGCGATCGCCGCGGGCGCCGGCGGTGCGCTGGCGTCCTGGTTCGGAGTGCGCTACGGCGTGCGCCGCGGGCTCGCCGTCGTGCCGCTCGTTTCGCTGCCGGCGGCGGCGCTGCTGCAGTACCTGGCGGTGGACGCCGCGAACGCCTATCTCGCGGTCGTGGCGCTCGCACTGTGCTTCGGCGCGGTGGAGCTCAACGAGGGACCCTACTGGGCCGCCATCATGCACGTCGGGCGCACCGACACCATGGCGGCTTCGGGACTGCTCAACACCGGCGGTAACGCCGGCGGGCTGATCGCAACCCCGATCATCGCCTATCTCTCAGGTCATCACGAGTGGCGCCTGGCATTCGCCATCGGCGCGGCGTTCGCCGTGGCCGGAGCCGCCGCATGGCTCGCCGTGGATCCGACCCGCGGACTGCCGCGCGCGGCGGCGTCCTGACTCCCCTCAGGGCGCGCTCGCGCGCGCCGCCAGGGTCCGGCCGCCGAGCCGGCCGCGCGCCGTGGCGTGCGCATCGCCCACTCCCTCGGGCCAGCTGAGCTCGACGGTGCCGCTGCCCGCGGGGCTCTCGAGGAACAGTATGGCGCGCACGATCCCCGTGCGTCCCGGCCACTCGATGCGTCCGGAGGCGCTCACATCCTCGCTCCAGCGCAGCTCGTGCAGCACCAGCCGGTAGCCGCCGCGGGTCGCGCTTGCCGTGAAGCTGCCGCCGCGCAGCCCCGCGCCCTTGCCGGCGCCGTTCTCCGCGGCGCGCGCGATCGCATCCTCGGCCGTGAGGAGCGCCGCCGTCACCACGCGCAGCGACTCGCTGCCGGCGCGATTCCCGGGGAGTGCGCGCGCCGCGGCCAGCTCGTTCGCATGCCGGGCGAATGCCGGCACCAGCCGCACCGCCGGCACCAAGCGCGCGCAGCGCTCATCCCCGGTGGCGAGGCGCTCCAGGAAGCGCTGCACCAGATGCGCACCGCAGGCGCTGCGTGCCTGCGGCAGCGCGTTGACGTGAAAGCTGTTGGCGATCACCACGTGGTGCGCACGGCGAAAGTGCCCCGCCGCAGCCTCACCGTCCGCCACCGGCGTCATGTCGTCGAGCTCGCCCGAGATGATCAGCACCGGAGTGTCCGGATAGCTCGCGGCGGAGAACCTGAGCGGCGACGGCGGCGAGCCGGTGGTTGCCGGCCATTCGACGCACTGGTCGATGAAGGCGTAATCGAGCGGCATCGCCCGGTACTCATCGAGCGTGAACGGCGCATAGGTCGCGGGCGCCTCCGCCCTGCGCGCCGCGATCGCCGCATCGCGCGCTGCCAGGCGCTGCGCGGGCGGCAGATACATGTCGAAGATCTGCGGCGGGTCGAGACACGACACGGCCGCGGCGAGTCCGGCACTGAAGATGGCCGGGTTGCGGGTCGGATCGCGCCCGTCGACGCTGCCGGCGGTCTCTGCCATGAGCCGCAGCAGCGGCGCGGTATCGCCGGCCGTAAAGGCACGCGCGGCGGCGTCCGTCTCGCGCACGGTGGAGAGGGCCGGCGAGCCGCCGAACATGACGATCGCGAGCGCCGTGGCGTTGACGCCGAGCTGCAGCGTGCGCCCGGCGCCGTCGCGGACCGTGGCCTCGAACGGATGCGAGCGCAGCAGCTCGAGCGCCGGGGCGATGTGATCGAGAGAGCTGCCGCCGAGCGCGGCGCACGCCGGCGAGCGCGCGCACGCCAGGTTGAACTTGTCGCGCATCGCGGGCGCATAGTGCGGATACCAGGGAAAATCGGGTCCGTCGAGCGGATCGGCACCGTCGAGCACCAGCGCCCGCAGCCGCGCGCCGTGGCGCAGCGCGAACACCTGCGCGAAGTAGCTGCCGTAGGAGTCGCCATAGAGACTCACGCGCTCGATCGCGAGCGCGTCGAGAACGCCGGCCAGGTCGTCGGCCGCGAGCGCGGTGCTGTAGAGCGGCGCGGCGGCGCCGAGCGAGCGCCCGCAGGCGCCGATGTCGCCTTCGGTGAGCGCGGCGGCGTTCTGCAGCTCCTTGCAATTGATCGCCCCGGAGCGCCCGGTGCCGCGGTTGTCCATGATGAGGACGTCGTAGCGCGGGCGCAGCGGCCCGAAGAGCGCGAGGTACTCCGCGCGCGAATCGGTGGCGGGATAGCCCGGGCCTCCCTCGGTCGCCACCAGGGTGCCGGCCGCGGCTGCGGGCGCGGTGTGCGGGTAATACTCGAAATAGACCGGCACGGTCCCCGCCACCGCCCCGCTCGGGTCGAGCGGGCGCTCGAGCACTGCGCACCAGGGCGCCGCGCTCGCGCAACGATGCAGCGCGAGCTTGCCGACCAGCAGCTCGCCGGCAGCCTCGCGCGCCGCGAGCGTCGAGCCGGCAAGCGCCAGCAGCGCGCCGAAGACGGCGCTGCGCGCGCTGCGGGCTATGGGCTGCTTCTCCACGGCTGGTGCCTGTTATTGTAGCGGTATCCGTCCGAGGGAGATTCGCATGTTGAGACCTCTGCTGCTGCTGGCGCTGCTCGCCTGCGCACCCTGCGCCCTGGCCGGGGGTTCCACCCCGCTCAAGACGCGCAACGTCGTGCTGCTCGTGAGCGATGGGTTGCGCTGGCAGGAGATCTTCACCGGGGCCGACCCGTTGCTGCTCAACGAGAAAAACGGCGGCATCTGGGAGGAGGAAGCGGAGCTCAAGCGCACCTTCTGGCGCGACGACGTCAACGAGCGGCGCAAGGCGCTGTTCCCGTTCCTGTGGACCACGATCGCCACCCACGGCCAGATCTTCGGCAACCAGCTGAAGGGCAGCGTCGCGCGCGTCACCAACCGGTTCTGGTTCTCCTATCCGGGGTACAACGAGATGCTCTCGGGTCACGCCGATCCGGGCATCGACTCCAATGAGTTCGGTCCGAATCCGAACGTCACGGTGTTCGAGTGGCTGAACGGCCAGCCGGAGTTCAAGGGGCAGGTGTCGGTCTTTGCCACCTGGGCGACGTTCAAGGACATCTTCAATGTGAGCCGCAGCCACCTGCCGCTGCAGGTCGGCTGGGACCCGCCCTACAAGGGCGAGGTCGGGCCGCGCGAAGCGCTCATGAACCAGCTGTACCGCACCACCACGCAGCTCGAGAACACCGACGTCTACGACTCGTTCCTGCAGGTTCCGTTGATCGACTCCTTCGCGAAGGCGCAGCCGCGCGTGCTGTTCGTCGGCTACGGCGAGACCGACAACTGGGGACACATGGGCCGCTACGACCTGATCCTGCACGCCGCTCACTCCTTCGATCAGTACGTCGAGCAGCTGTGGAACACGCTGCAGGCCCTGCCGCAGTACCGCGACCAGACCACTTTCATCCTCACCGCCGATCATGGCCGCGGCAGCGGGCCGGTCGAGTGGAAGGAGCACGGCGTCGAGGAGCAGGGCTCGGACAACATCTGGATCGCGGTGATGGGTCCCGATACCGCGCCGCTCGGCGAGCGCACGCATAGCGGCGAGGTGCATCAGGCACAGATCGCGGCCACGATCGCCGCGCTCCTCGGCAAGGACTATCCGGCGGCAGTGCCGGCCGCGGCGCCGCCCATCCGGGAGGTCATCGGCCCGGGGCACTGACCGTCATGATGACCGCCGCCGCCGGCGTGCCCGCCTGGCACCTGCACGTTGCGAAGCTGGCCGGACTCACGGTCGCCGCGCGGACCTGGCGCCAGGTGCGCCGTGCGTGCTCAGTGTTTGCGCGGGTCCTGGTCTTTCGAACGCCAGGTGGCCGCGACGATGTAGAGCACCACGAGGGTCGCGACGACGTAGCAGGCGATGTCGACGTTGCTCATGATCGTGGCAGCGAGGGTAGCGTGGCGTCGGTGAGCGCGGCATTAGGATTAGCAGCGCGCGCCTCGCTCGCCCTCGGGCTGGCGCTCGGGACGCATCCGGCACACGCCGAGGACGGTTACGAGCTGTGGCTGCGCTACCGTGCCGCGCCCGCCGCGCGCCTGGCGGAGTATCGCGCCGCGGCGACGCAGCTCGTGTCCGCGCGCGGCGCAAGCGCCACCATCGAGGCAGCCGCGGATGAGTTCGGGCGGGCGTTGCGCCCGATGCTCGGGCAGGCTCCGCCACGCCGCGCGCGCATAACGCGCGACGGCGCCATCCTCATCGGTACGCCGGCCACCCTCGGCGCGCTCGCGCCGCTCGCGCCGCAGCTCGCCGGGGCAGGTGCCGAGGGCTACCTCATCCGCCGCGTGACGGTCGACGGGCACTCCGCCATCGCCATCGCCGGCAACAGCGACGCGGGAGTGCTGTACGGGACCTTTCGCTTCCTGCAGCTGCTGCAGACCGGTGAGCCGCTGGCGTCACTCGACGTCCGCTCGACGCCGCGCATCGGGCACCGTGTGCTCGATCACTGGGACAATCCCGACGGCAGCGTCGAGCGCGGCTACGCCGGCAGCTCGCTCTGGGACTGGCAGAAGCTGCCGGGGTTCCTCGACCCCCGCTATACCGACTACGCGCGCGCCTGCGCCTCGGTCGGCATCAACGGCGCGGTCGTCAACAACGTCAACGCCAGCCCCGTGATGCTGACGCCGCTCTACCTCACCAGGCTCGCCGCGCTCGCCGGCGCGCTGCGGCCCTGGGCGCTGCGGGTCTACCTGTCCGTGCCCTTCACCGCTCCCATGACGCTCGGCGGCCTCCCCACCGCAGATCCCCTCGATGAGCGGGTGCGCGGCTGGTGGCGTGCCAAGGCGGACGAGATCTACCGCTACATCCCCGACTTCGGCGGCTTCCTGGTCAAGGCGAACTCCGAGGGCCAGCCGGGACCGCAGGATTACGGCCGCACGCACGCGGACGGCGCGAACATGCTCGCCGACGCGCTCGCCCCGCACGGCGGAGTCGTCATGTGGCGCGCGTTCGTGTACGGACGCTCGAAGGAGGATCGAGCGCGGCAGGCGTACGACGAGTTCGTGCCACTCGATGGGAAGTTTCGCCCGAACGTGCTGCTGCAGGTCAAGAATGGACCGATCGACTTTCAGCCGCGCGAGCCGTTTCATCCGCTCTTCGGCGCGATGCCCCGGACACCCGTGATGATGGAAGTGCAGATCACGAAGGAGTATCTCGGCTTTGCGACGCACCTCGCTTATCTCGGGCCGCTGTATGAGGAAGTCCTACGCTCCGATACGTATGCGAAGGGCAAGGGCTCGACCGTTGCGCGCGTGATCGACGGCTCGCTCTTCGGCTACCCGATTACCGGAATGGCCGGCGTCGCCAATATCGGCGCCGACCGCAACTGGACCGGATCGCAGTTCGATCAGGCGAACTGGTACGCGTTCGGCCGGCTTGCCTGGGATCCCACGCTCGCCGCCGAGGCGATCGCCGAGGAATGGGTTCGCATGACTTTTTCCAACGATCCGTCGTTCGTTGCACCGGTCGTCGCGATGATGATGGGCTCGCGCGAGGCGGTGGTCGATTACATGACCCCGCTCGGCCTCGCCCATCAGATGGCGACCGGTACTCACTACGGCCCCGGCCCTTGGGTGAACGACAACCCGGAGCCGGACTGGAATCCCGTTTACTACCATCGCGCCGATGCGACCGGGATCGGATTCGACCGTACGGCGAGCGGCAGCGACGCCGTCGCCCAGTACGCGCCCCACGTCGCGGCGGAGTTCTCCAATCTGAAGACCGTGCCCGAGAAGTATCTGCTGTGGTTCCACCACGTCCCCTGGGATTATCGGCTCTCGTCGGGACGCA
>JASHVF010000210.1 GCA_030039615.1 Gammaproteobacteria bacterium
TCTCGCAGGCACTTACGGCCGGCGAAGCGTTGAGCGCGCGGGATTATAGAGACCGCGTGGACGGCAGTCCACAGAACTACTACCTATTCCAGCCGATGATCTTCCTAGCGGATGTGCGCCAGGATTCCGTCGAGCTCGTCGAGGCTGTTGTAGCTCACCACGAGCTTGCCGCGCCCCCGGGCGGAATGCTGGATTGCAACACGGGCGCCGAGCTTCTCGGCCAGCTCCTGCTCGAGCCGCTCGACGTTCGGATCGCGGGTCGGGCCGCCGTCGCCGTCGGCGCCATGCACCGTCGGGGCTGTGAGGCGGCGCACCAATGCCTCGGTCTCCCGCACCGAGAGGCCCTTTTTTGCGACCAGCGCGCCCACCTCAGCCTGCTGACGCCGGGCGCCCAAGGAGAGCAGCGCCCGGGCGTGACCCATCTCGAGCGAGCGCTTCTCGAGGAGCTCTGATACCTCGGGCGGCAGCTCGAGCAGGCGCAACAGATTGCTGACGCCGGCGCGGGAGCGGCCAACGGCGTCCGCCGCCTCCTGATGCGTCAGCCCGAACTCGGTGATGAGGCGCGTCAGCGCGCGGGCCTCCTCCAGGGGATTCAGGTTCTCGCGCTGGATGTTCTCGATGAGGGCGACCGCGATCGCGGCCGAGTCCGGAATGCGGCGCACTACGGCCGGAATCTCGGTGAGGCCCGCGATCTGCGCCGCGCGCCAGCGGCGCTCGCCGGCGATGATCTCGTAGCGCTGCGGCGCGCCGGGCGCCCCGCCCGCGGACGGCTCGAGCGCCCGCACCACGATGGGCTGCACGACGCCCTGGGCCCTGATCGAGTCGGCGAGCTCGGCGAGCGAATCGGTGCGCATGTCGGTGCGCGGTTGGTAACGGCCGCGCTGCAGCAGATCGAGCGGCAGCCGCGCGAGCTCCTCGCCCGAGCCCGCCGCGACCGTGGGACGCGCAACCGCCTGTCCGAGCAGATCCGCGAGCCCTCTGCCCAAGGTCGGTTTCTTCATCTCATGCGCCCTTCCGCTCGCCGACGTCGCCGCTGGCGGCACTGTCTTCATTGGCGGCGGTGCCTTGGCGCTGCGTGCCGCCCGGCGCACCGTCGCCGTGGCCGGCGCCATTGCCGTTGACGGGCGCGGCCGCGCGTGTACCCGACGCTTCGGACTTCGCTTCTTCCTCACGGCGGATCATCTCCCCTGCGAGCGCGAGGTAGGCGAGCGCGCCACGCGATTCCTTGTCGTGGAACAGCGCCGGCTTGCCGAAGGAGGGGGCTTCCGCGAGTCGGATATTGCGTGGGATGACGGTGCGGAACACCTTCTCGCCGAAATGCCCGATCAGCTGGCTGCTCACCTCGTTGGCGAGATTATTGCGCGGGTCGTACATGGTGCGCAGCACGCCCTCGACGACGATGCCGGGGTTCACCGCGTCACGGATCTGCTCCATGGTCGCGAGCAGCGCGGTCAGGCCCTCGAGGGCGTAGTACTCGCACTGCATCGGAATGAGCACGCTGTCGGCCGCGACCAGGGCGTTCACCGTGAGCATGTTGAGCGCCGGCGGGCAGTCGATGAAGATGAGGTCGAAGGCCTCGCGCTGCGGCTGCAGCGCCTGGCGGAGCTTGGTCTCGCGCCCGATCGGCAGGGTCAGCAGGCGCACCTCGGCGGCGGTCAGCTCCTGGTTGGCGGGCAGCAGCATGTAGCCGCCGTCCGGTACCGGAACCAGTGCCGAGGCGACGTCCGACTCACCGAGCAGTACGTCGCAGGCGCTCTTCTCGACCTGGCCCTTGTCGACGCCGCTGCCCATGGTGGCGTTGCCCTGGGGATCCAAGTCGATGAGCAGCACGCGCCGACGGGTCGCGGCGAGCGAGGCGGCGAGATTGACCGCGGTGGTGGTCTTGCCGACGCCGCCCTTCTGGTTCGCGATGGCAATGACCCGTTTCATAGGCGACAGTGTACTTCACAGCCGCCCGCGCGCTGCCCTTAAAAGCCGCTTCGGTGGCGGGTGTGTGCGCCCGGCGACAGAAGCCCTCAGGCCACCAGTCTTTCCGGCACCCGCCCGAGGCGCTCGCGCGCCATCCGATCCGCGATCTCGTTGGTGGTGCGGCTCTCGCGTCGCGCGCGCTCGAACACCTCGGTGAGCCGCGCCGGGATGCCCTTGATGTCGTCCAGCACCTGAGCTTCGGTGCCGCCGTAGTACTCGCGCGCCACGCTGATGATGCCGCCCGCGTTGATCACGTAGTCGGGTGCGTAAAGGATGCCGGCGGCGCGCAGCGCCTCGCCGTCCTGACCGTGCGCCAGCTGATTGTTGGCGGCGCCCGCGACCACCGCGACCCGAAGCCGCGCGATCGAGCGGGCATCGAGCACCGCGCCAAGCGCGCACGGCGAGAGCACGTCAGCCTCCTCCTCGAGCACTCTGACGGTGGCGACCGGCGTCGCCTTGAACTCATCGCACACCCGCTCGACGGCGGAGGGCAGCACGTCAGCTACTCTTAAGCGCGCGCCGGCCGCGGCGAGCAGACCGCAGAGGTGGTAGCCGACCCCGCCGACGCCCTGCACCGCGACGCAGAGCCCGTTGAGGTCGCCCCTGCCTAAGCGAAATGCGACGGCGGCCTGGATGCCAAGGAACACTCCGAGCGCGGTCTTCGGTGAAGGATCGCCTCCGGCCTCGCCCGGCAAGCGGCCGAGTCCGGCCACGTAGCGGGTCACGCTCGCGATCTGGCTCATGTCGGCCGTGGTCGTGCCGACGTCCTCGGCGGTGACGTACCGGCCGCGGAGCGAGTCGACCATGCGGCCGAAGGCTGTGAGCAGCTCCGAGGTCTTGGCCGTGCGCGGATCGCCGATGATCACGGCCTTGCCGCCGCCGAAGGGCAGCCCCGCCATGGCGTTCTTGTAGCTCATGCCGCGCGACAGGCGCAGCA
>JASHVF010000211.1 GCA_030039615.1 Gammaproteobacteria bacterium
TGCCTGCACACCCGCCTGCACGGCGCCGTCGATCAGCGTGATCAGCATCGCTGCACCGAATCGCTCCCAGAAGTGCCGATCGACCTCGCCGGGCAGACCGGCGCGGCCGAGCTCGTCGGTTCCAGGCGAGGCGAGCGGTACCACGACACCGGTCGGCGTGCGCGCCTGCGTCCAAAGAACGAAAACCCGCGCCTGGCCCTGCTCGACCTGTCCGCGCGTCTCACCGACGAGCTTGGTGCCGCGCTCGAGCAGCACCACCTTGCCGTCCGCACCAAAGGTGTCGCTCGCCGTGACGCAGGTAGTCATGCCTGGAAGAGTCGAGTCGATGCTCGTCTCCAGCGTGCAGTCGATGAAACTCCCCTGGGGCAGCAAAAATCGCTGAGTTGGCAACAGCGCGGCCGGGACGGCCGGCGTCACGGTCGCGTGCAGCAGTCCCGAGAGGCCCGCCTCATTGCGATCACCGAGGCGGCGGGCGCCACCGACGGCGTCTGGCTCCGACTGTGCGGCGACCAGGCCCGGGGCAGCGGGAGCGGGCGCCTGTAAGGCATACGTGCCCGATGTCCCCGAGTCGGCGCCATGAGCGAGGACGCCGCCCGCCAGGCGCCGCGCCACAGCGAGCTCGCCCCGGCTCGTGGGCGCGGGGCCCGTGCCAGTCGACCCCGGGAGCGGCGTTGCGGCTGGCGCAGACATATAGGGTGAGATCGCAGCATTCGTCTCCGCGGGCGCAGGTTCAGCCGCGTGCGCCTCCGCCTCGGGAGTGGGGGCCGCTACGGATGCAATCACCGGCGGCGGTTCGATGCGCCCCAGAGAGGGCAACGGCATCTCGCTCTGCGCGCGACTCGCTGCCACGGTCTGCGCCGCCTGGCGCGCGCGGCTCGTGCGCGTCAACGCATGCGCGTAGTACCAGCTGAGCGCGGCAAGACCCAGGGTGATCATGAGTCCGGCGGCGAGCAGGCTGCTGATCTGCGAGTGAGCACTGCGCGCCGCGCGCACGATCGCGGTCGTCCGCTCACCGGGCACTGCCTGCTCGGCGTCCTGCACCGGCTCGCTGCCCGGCAATGCGCTCATGGGTATGGGTCGCGGGTGGCGCGCTCGACGGCGGGCGTGATGGTTCCGGAAGCCGCGTGCTCACCGCCGCCGGCGGTGAACGCCTTATTCACTATGCAGCCCGCAAGTTTCCCGCGACGGACGATGAGCCTGCGGCTCACGCGGTGCACGACCACGTCGCCCGCCTCGATCGTCGAGTTGACCAGCGACTCGCTGCCGTCTTCGTTGCGCAGGAACACCGCGGGCAACTCCTGCTGTGCGCGGAAGCTCAGGTGCGTGTGCACGCCGTCGTCCCAGGCGGCGCTGGGCTTCAATGCCGGGCTGCCGCAGTACCAGTAGGCGAGATTGCGGGAAGCCGGGCCGGCTGCATCGAGGCTCCGTCCGATTGCGCCCGGGTCAGGGGCGAGGGCCGGCGGCGGATAGGTGAATCGCAGCACGTAGATGACGTCCTGCCCGTCCGGATCAGGCGGGCGCGCGTTGACGCTGTAGTCGAAGTGATAAGTGCGGCGACTCGTCAGCACCGTGAGATTCGTGTCGATCCCACTCGCCTTGGGCTTGAGGAAGAGGTGATTCGCCTGCGCGGCGAACGTCAGGGCGTCGAGATCCCCCGCGCCAAGACCGGCGAAGGTCTCGCCCGGCTCGAACTCCAGATCAATCTGATAGCCGACGTAACCGCGCAGCCTGTACACCGCGTCAGGAACGTAGGTGGTGATGCGAACGCGTCTGTCGATGCTGCCGGGGTCGGGCACCGTTGCGGCGAGACAGCATGCGGCGAACAGCGCCAGTACGCTGCCTCGGGCGTAGCCGACCGAAATGCTTCTCGCGCCGCCGGCTGCGATCATCGGCCATCACCCCCGCCGGAGCGCGGCTGCGGCAGAACCTCGGGCTCTGAGGTCAGCTCGATCACCTTGAAGCCGAGAGGATTCCAGCGCCTGACCTTCGGGTCCCTCGACGGGGCGCCGTAGGCGTATTGGATAGTCGCGATCCAGTGGGTGAAACGCTCCTCGCCGCCGGCCCCCTGGCGCTCCGCCTTTAAGTAGCGGACCTGTGCCAGATCGGTGACTCCGCTCCCCCGCTGGAAAAAGCTCACCGATTCCACCTGCGCACGCACCGTGCTGCCGTCCTTGTGCACGTTGAGCGGCGAGGCGGGATTGTTCGGGTTCCACAGCGCGTACCATGCCTGGTTGCGCTGGGCGGCGTGAAATGCACCGCACTCCTCGTAGTCGCTCTCGGCGGTCGCGAAGTTGAAGCGCTCGCACACGCTGATGTAGTGCGTGAGGAAATAGCGCGTGACCGCCTGCTCGGGGCTTGCGCTGCCGGTATAGACCGGCACCACGTCGACGATTCCGGTAGCGTTATCCACACGCACGACGAAGGGTTCCACCCGCTTCAACGGCACGAGCAGCAGCAGCGCCGTACTACCGGCGACAGCGCAGATCCAACCGGCCGCCGCGACGCGCCAGGCGACACGGCTGCTGCGATGCGCCGCGGCCACGCGGTCCGCGTCCCACGCAGCGGCCTCGCGGAAATACCCGGCGAGCGGAGCAGTCGCGCTCAAGGGCCCCCCGGCCCTTCTGCAGCCACTGCAACCGGCGGCGTAGCCGCCGCGCCGCCGGGCACATTGATCGGCTCGAGCCGCCCGTCACAGCGCAACTCATGGGCGGCGCAGCCCGCGGCGAGCACCGCCATGCAAAAAACGACCACGACTATCCTCATAGATTCCCCATGTGCGGAACTGGACCCGACGTATCAGTTATCGCGCCAGGGAGCCGGTGCCGTGGCGGGCGTCGATGAGCGCGGAGCCTGCCCCGGCTGCGCGACGAGGGACGCCGTACCGAGGGCCGCCGCCGCGCCGCCACGCACGCCCCAGTTGACGAAGCGGCTCACCACCCCAAAGCTGCTGAGACTCACCCCGCCGGCGAGCCCCGCGGCGATCGGCATGATCTGGCGCATCAGCAGGAACACCAGCACCGCGACCAGAACCATGTTGAGCGCGTCCACGGTAACGATGGCCGCTCCGCGGGCTGCGGTCTGCGCGGCGTACGACTGGACGATCTGCAGCAGCAGCGCCGCGACCAGCACGGTGAGTATCGTGATGAAGGCATAGTTGGCGAGCTGCGCCAGCCAAGCCTCGAAGAACCTGCGGGTCGCATCGAACAACAGTAGCGCGATGAAAAGCGGCCCGAGCGCCAGCAGCACGGCGAGTGCGATACTCGAGAGCGCGATCAGGAACATCGCGTAGACGCATAGCAGCCCCATGAGGACCCAGACGATCGCCCCGGCAACGTAGTAGCCGAAGTCGCCGTTGAAGACGCCGCCGTTGTTCCACAGGAAGCCAGCGACTGCGCCTCCCTGGCTCCAGATCGTGTCGATGGTCGCAACCGGGTCCGGCGCGCCCACCACGACGCTCGCGAGCTGTGCCGGCGCCCGGTAGAACGTGTCGACGATGACCGTGTTGTAGAGCCACAGGTGCAGCGCCGCACCGAGCACCACCGCAAGCACGATGATGCGCCTGAGTCCTGTCACCAACGGTTCCTCGATCCGGCCGCTCAGCTGCAGGTAACCCCACACCATCACGTAGACCGTTGCCAACGTGACCACGGCCGGCTCAAGGGCCGTAGCGATGACTGCGGTGTTCGTCCCGATATAGCTGGCAAGCTGTCCCTCGAGCCAGCCCCAGAAAGTCTCGAAAAAGCCCACGGTGTTCTTTCCTGAGCGCTTCAGGGCTGAGGCTGAAACCGGTTGGTGAATTGACCGTGTCCGGCGACGATCGACTCGCGCGTACGCTGCGCTGTCGCCCAGCGATCCGCCTGCACACTCTGGTAGAGATCCTGGAGCTTGGTGTGCTCGTTCTGCAGCATGCTGAGCTCCGCCCCGGTCCGCGCCTGCAGCTCGAGCACCGACTTCTGGTCATTGGTGGTCCCGATCGCGTTGATGAGCTGCTGCAGCGTGGCAAAGCGGCCGCTGCTGTTGGCGAGGGCCTCGTGTGTGACAGCCTGAAGCAGCGCGCTCGACTGCCGTCCCGACTGCAGCGATGCAGCGCCCGCCGGCGGCAGCGCCGCCAGCTGCTGGGGTGACAGCACCCCGTCGGCGTTCAGCGCCTGTCTCACGTCGGCGGCGAGCGCGGGATATGAGCCGGCGGTGCCAGGGGAGCCCTGCAGCGCCCCCTGCAGGGTAGCCCAGTCGGAAGGCAGGTAGTTGCGCACGGTCCCGCTCAACAGGGACTGCAGACCACGGTTGCCGGTAATGGTCTGGAACTCCGCCTGCGCCTGCAACAACTGATTGCGAGCCGTTGCCACCTGCTGCTCGAGCTGGTGAACCTCCGAGACCAGCTGTGTCACGGAAGCCACGTCGATCACGGCGAACTGTGCCTGCGCCGCGGGAATCATCGGCGCCAGGATCAGTGGCCCAACCAGCAAACGGGGTAATCTGATTCGCATGGCTACTCCTTATTAATCTCAGTTACGGGGCTACTCCGCGGGGCTCGCGGCCATGAAGATCGGCAGCCAGTGCTCTGGTTCGCTGCCGTGCTCCTGCATGAGGCGCTCCAGCCGCTCGAC
>JASHVF010000212.1 GCA_030039615.1 Gammaproteobacteria bacterium
GCGTCGTGCGGATGGATCTCGAGGACGTCCTCCGCATGCCACACGACGTTGCCGGTGCGGCGCGTCTGCGCGCCGACGTTGTACTGGGTGAGGATGCGTCCGGTGGTGAGGATCAGGGGGAAGCGGCTCGTTACCTTCTCGCTGGTGGGCACGTACTCGGTGTTCCAGAACTTGCCCTTGCCGCGCACGAACTGCCCTACGTGCATGGTCGGCGTGCCCTGCGGATGCTCTTCATTGCACGGCCACTGGATGCTGCCGAACTCGTCGAGCTTCTCGAAGGTCATGCGCGTAAAGGTCGGCGTGAGGCGCGCGATCTCGGCCATGATCTCGGCGGGGTGCTTGTAGGGCATCGGGTAGCCGAGCGCATTGGACAGCAGGCAGGTGACCTCCCAGTCGGCGTAGCCGGCCATGGGCTCCAGTACCTTGCGTACGCGCGACACGCGCCGTTCGGCGTTGGTAAAGGTGCCGTCCTTCTCCAGGAAGGAAGAACCCGGCAGGAACACGTGGGCGTACTTGGCCGTCTCGTTGAGGAACAGGTCCTGCACCACGCAGCACTCGAGCGCCTCCATCGCCGCGCTCACGTGGTGCGTGTTGGGGTCGGACTGCACGAAGTCTTCGCCCTGCACGTACATGCCCTTGAAGGTGCCATCGAGCGCCGCCTCGAACATGTTGGGGATGCGCAGCCCCGGCTCGCTCTGCAGCGTCACGCCCCAGGCGTCCTCGAAAGTCTTGCGCACCACCGGGTCCGACACGTGGCGGTAGGCGGTGAACTCGTGCGGGAACGACCCCATGTCGCACGAGCCCTGCACGTTGTTCTGGCCGCGCAGCGGCGACACGCCGACACCCTCGCGGCCGAGATTGCCGGTCGCCATGGCGAGGTTGGCGATCGCCATCACGGTGGTGGTGCCCTGGCTGTGCTCGGTGACGCCGAGGCCGTAGTAGATGGCGGCGTTCGGAACGCTCGCGTAGAGGCGCGCGGCGCGGCGCACGCGCTCGGCCGGCACGCCGGTGATGCTCTCGGAGGCTTCCGGCGAGTTACGCGGCTCGGCGACGAACGCCTTCCACTTCTGGTAGCTGTCGAGCTCGCAGCGCTCGGCGACGTAGGCCTCCTTGGTGAGGCCCTCGGTCACTATGACGTGCGCGAGCGCGTTCATGAGCGCGACGTTGGTGCCGGGCTTCAACTGCAGGTGCTCGTCCGCCTCGATGTGCGGCGAGCGCACCAGTCCCGTCTCGCGCGGATCGGCGACGATCAGCTTCGCGCCCTGGCGCAGGCGGCGCTTCATCTGCGAGGCGAACACCGGGTGTCCGTCGGTCGGGTTGGCGCCGATCACCATGATGACGTCGGCCTTCATGACCGAGTCGAACGCCTGGGTTCCCGCCGACTCGCCCAGCGTGTTCTTCAGTCCGTAGCCGGTCGGCGAATGGCACACGCGTGCGCAGGTGTCGACGTTGTTGGTGCCGAACGCGGCGCGCACCAGCTTCTGCACCAGGTAGGTCTCCTCGTTGGTGCAGCGCGAAGAGGTGATGCCGCCGATCGAGTTGCGGCCGTACCTGGCCTGGATGCGCTTGAACTCGCTCGCGGCGTAGCCGATCGCCTCCTCCCACGAGACCTCGCGCCAGTTGTCGCGGATGGTCTTGCGGATCATGGGTGTCAGCACGCGGTCGGGATGCGTGGCGTAGCCCCAGGCGAAACGTCCCTTGACGCAGGCATGACCGTGGTTCGCGCCGCCGCCGCGATCCGGCACCATGCGCACCACCTCGGCATCGGCGCCCTCGCCGCGCACCTCGGCCTCGAAGCCGCAGCCGACGCCGCAGTAGGCACAGGTGGTCTTTACGGAGCGCTCGACCGGCCCGAGCGCCACCAGCGACTTCTCGGTGAGGGCCGCGGTCGGACACGCTTCCACGCACGCGCCGCAGGAGACGCACTCGGACTCGAGAAACGGCTGGTCCTGGCTGGCCGCCACCTTGGAGGCGAAGCCGCGGCTCTGGATGGTGAGCGCGAGCGTGCCCTGGGTCTCGTCGCAGGCCCGCACGCAGCGCGAGCAGACGATGCACAGATTCGGGTCGAAGGTGAAGTACGGATTGCTCTCGTCCTTCGCCAGCCCCTGGTGGCGCTTGCCGCCGGCGTACGGGCTCGAGGTGACCCCGAGCGTGCGCGCCATGGTGATGAGCTCGGTGCGCGCCTCGGTGTCGGTCGCGGCGCGCTCGATCGGGTAGTCGGAGAGATACAGCTCCATCACGCTGCGCCGCAGTTGCGTGAGCCGGGGCGATTCGGTGCGCACCTTCATGTTGGGCGCCACCGTGGTGGTGCAGGAGGCCGGGTAGCCCTTGCGGCCCTCGACCTCGCACAGGCACAAGCGACAGGAGCCGAAGCACTTGAGCGTGTCGGTGGCGCACAACTTCGGCACCTTGACGCCGGCAAGCGCCGCGGCGCGCATCACGGAAGTGCCCTCGGGCACGGTGACGCTGCGGCCATCGATCTCGACGCTGACGTTGCCGCTCGCGTCGGCCGGCGCCGGGGTACCCAGGTCTTCGTAATCTATCGCGAACATGTTCCGCCTCGATGCGCGCTACTGTCGGGTGCGCGCGCGAAAGTCTTCCCTGAAATGTTTGAGCGCACTCTGCACCGGAAACGGCGCCATGCCGCCGAGGCCGCACAGCGACCCCTGCACCATGGTGTCACACAGCTCCTCGAGCAGCCGGACATTGCGCTCGCCGTCCGTGCCCGCGAGGATCCGGTCGATGACCTCGACGCCGCGCGTCGAGCCGATACGGCACGGGGTGCACTTGCCGCACGACTCGATCGCGCAGAACTCCATCGCGTAGCGCGCCATGCGCGCCATGTCGACGGTGTCGTCAAATACCACGATACCCCCATGGCCGAGAAGTGCACCCACCGCAGAGAGTGCCTCGTAGTCCACCAGGGTGTCGAACTGTGACGGCGGCACATAGGCCCCGAGCGGCCCGCCGATCTGCACGGCGCGGATCGGGCGCCCCGTAGCGCTGCCGCCGCCGTAGTCATACAGCAGCTCGCGCAGCGACAGGCCGAAGGCGCGCTCCACCAGGCCGCCGCGCTTAATGTTGCCGGCGAGCTGGATCGGCAGCGTGCCGCGCGACTTGCCGGTGCCGAAGTTGGCATAGGCCTCGGCGCCGTGCGCGAGGATCCACGGCACGGTCGAGAGCGTCACGACGTTGTTGACGATCGTGGGCTGCCCGAACAGGCCCTTGATGGCCGGCAGCGGCGGGCGCACGCGCACCTCGCCGCGCTTGCCCTCGAGACTCTCGAGCATCGAGGTCTCTTCGCCGCAGATATAGGCGCCCGCCCCGAGGCGCACCTCGAGGTCGAAGCGCTTGCCGGAGCCGGCAACGTCGGGCCCGAGATAGTGAGCCTGGTAGGCCGCGGCGATCGCGGTGCGCAGCGCGCGGTAGGCGTGCGGGTACTCGGCACGCAGATAAATGAAGCCCTGCGTGGCGCCGACCGCGAGGGCCGCGATGGTCATGCCCTCGATGAGCGTGAACGGGTCGCCTTCCATGAGCATGCGGTCGGAGAACGTGCCCGAGTCGCCCTCGTCGGCGTTGCAGGTGACGTACTTCTGCGCGGCGTTCTGATCGAGCACCGTCTTCCACTTGATGCCGGTCGGGAAGGCGGCGCCGCCGCGCCCGCGCAGGCCCGAAGTCGTGATCGCCTGCACCACCGCGCTGCCGCTCATCTTCAGCGCCTGCCCGAGACCCTGGTAGCCGCCGTGCTTCACATAATCGGCCACGCTCGAAGGATCGACGATGCCGACGCGCTCGAAGGTCAGGCGCTGCTGGCCGGCGAACCACGGAATGCTGTCGGGGGCACCGAGCAGCAGCGGGTGCTTGCCGCCCTTGAGGAAGTCGGCGGCGAAAAGCGCCGGCACGTCGGCCGCCGTGACCGGGCCGTAGGCCACGCGGCCCGCGGCGGTGACCACCTCGACGAGCGGCTCGAGCCAGTAGGCGCCGCGCGAGCCGTTGCGGACCAGCTCGAGCGCCGCCCCGCGCCGCGCGGCCTCCTCCGCGATGGCGCGCGCGACCTCGTGCGCGCCGATGGAGGTGGCCGCGGCGTCGCCCGGCACGTAGACCCGCACGCTCATCAGCGCTTGCCCTGCTCGGCGATGAGCGCATCGAAGCGCTCCGGGGTCAGCCGCCCGTGCAGCTCGCCGTCGATCAGCGCCGCCGGCGAGCAGGCACAGTTGCCGAGGCAGTAGATCGGCTCGAGCGTGAAACGCCCGTCGGGGGTGGTGCCATGAAAATCGATACCGAGGCGCGCCCTGGCGTGCAGCGCGAGTGCCTCGGCGCCGCGCGACTGGCAGGCTTCGGCCTGGCACAGGCTCACCGTGTGGGTGCCGGGAGCCTGGTGCCGGAAGTAATGATAAAAGGTGACCACGCCGTGGACCTCGGCGCGCGACAGGTTCAGGCCCTCGGCCACCACCGGGACGGCGCCTTCGGGGACGTATCCAAGGGCCGCCTGCACGGCGTGCAGTACTTCGAGCAACGGACCCGGTCTGCTTTTGAGCTCGGCGACAATCCGCCGCACGGTGGCGGTATCGTCCGAATTTAGCGTCAGCATAATAAGAGGAACATTATACGTCCGGCACGCCGCGGACGCCTCGTATAACCCCCTTCGCATGGCTGAACAGGGCCAAACTTGATCGTTTCGCGCCGCTGCCGGCGGGCCGCAGCCCCGAGCGCCTGGGCGCTCTGGCTGCTCTGGCCGCATTGCGGACACTGTCAGTCGACGCCCGCTTCCTTCGGCGGCGTGCTGGCCGTGACCAGTGACTACATCTACCGCGGCGTCTCCGAGAGCGACGGCCAGGGGGCGCTGCAGGCGGACCTGCACGGCAGCACCGCCGGGGGCACCTTTGCGGGCGTGTGGGCCTCGACACGCGACCGCAACCTCGAGCCGGGCACCCCGGCTGAGATGCAGCTCTACCTCGGACAACGCATCGACCTCGACGGCGGCTGGAGCGCGACGCTCAGTGGCCGCGCCGACTACTACGTCGGCGGTCCCGCGGATCATTCGGGCGACTACCAGGAGATCTCCGCCTCGCTGACCTGGCTCGACCGCTGCACCTTCTCGCTGAGCGTCATCCCGAACGCGGTGCGTTACACGACCGTTGTCTCCTGGTACGGAGAGTACGCCGCGCAGTACCAATACCAGTACCAGCCGTACCGCAGCGCCGCCTTGGTGGGCGATGGCTCCGGCCAATGGCTGCTGCGCGACGGGCTGCTCGGCGGCGCGCTGTACGCGACGGCCGCCGCCGGCTATTACTACTCGAGTGCCCCGGGCCATGAGGCCGGCCCCGGCATCGGCTACCTCTACGGCAACGCGGGCCTTGCCTTCGAGCGGCGGCGCTGGCGGCTCGATCTCGGCTACTTCGCGGCGCAAAGCCGCGCCGCGCAGCTCTTCGCATACCCGGTCGCGAAACGCCTGGCGGCTACTCTGAGCTGGCAGTTTTGACCCCCGCGGGCGTTCCCCGGGGTTGAACCGGTGCGCGCGTCGTGGAGACTTACCGCTAAAGGGCACGGTATCGAACGTGAGCGGCTACAACGACCTGGGCGAGATGACGGCACGCGGCGGCGCCGCGCGCGAAGTCGAGCTCATCGCCCGCGTGGCACGCCACGACCGCCGCGCCTTCGAGGAGCTCTACGGCCTCTACCACCGCCGCCTGGCGCGATTCCTCACGCGCCTCACCCGGCGCTACGAGCTCGCCGAGGAGATCATCAACGACACCTTCTGGGTGGTGTGGCGCGGGGCACGCGACTTCCGCGGCGACTCGCAGCCCTCGACCTGGATCCTCGGGATCGCCTACCGCAAGGCCCGCAACGCGTTCCGCAGCGCCGCACGCGAGCGTGCCCGCGAGAACCTCGAGACCTCCGATCTGCCACTCAGTAGTGAGGAGCCGGCGCGCGCCGAGGAGCTGCGCGACTGGCTTGGCGCCGCGCTCAGCGAATTGCCCGTCGAGCAGCGCCTGGCGGTGGAGCTGTGCTACGAGCTCGGCCATTCATGCGAGGAGATCGCGACCATCATGGGTTGCCCGGTGAACACGGTTAAGACACGCCTGTTCCACGCGCGCGCGAAGCTGCAGAAGCTGCTGCCGGAGCTCGCCGGCGGCGCGCGGCGGCGCGACGCCTCATGAGCGCGGACGACGCCATGTCGCACGAGGAGTCCTGGCTGCTGTTGCCGTGGCTGGCGAACGGCCGGCTCGCGGGCGCCGAGCGCGCGCGCCTCGAGCAGCACGTGCGCGGCTGCCGTGAGTGCACGCGCGAGGTGGCGCTGCAGCGGCAGTGGTGCGAGAGCCTGACCGCGCCCGAGCGGGTCACGTATGCGCCCGGGCCCTCGTTCCGCAAGCTCATGCAACGCATCGACGGCGCGGCGCAGACGCCGGCGCCGAGTGCGCGTGCGCCGCGCGTGCGCGCCGCCTGGCGTCCGCCGGGACTGGCGTGGGCCGCGAGCTTCGTGCTGTGCGTGACGCTCGGCACTTTCGCCATGACCGCCTACCGCTGGACGCAGCCACTCTACGTCACGCACACCACGCCCGCGAGCGCGGCGCCGGGGGTGCTGCACATCGCCTTCGAGCGCTCGCTCGCGATCGGCGACGCCGAACAGCTGCTGCTCTCGGCCGGAGCGCGCGTCGTCGAGGGACCCGACGCGAGCGGGGTGTTCGGCGTGGCACCGGTCGAGCCTGCCGCCTCGCCGGCGGAAGCGGCCGCGCAGCGACGCGCGCTC
>JASHVF010000213.1 GCA_030039615.1 Gammaproteobacteria bacterium
GCCGGCCGGCACCTCATTGGGGTCGAAGAAGGTGGTGCCGGGAACGAGCTGGGTCGGCGCGATGCTCGCGTAGTCCGCCTGATAGACGGTGGCGGTCTTCTGATCCTCGTTCCAGCGCAGCCCGACGTCGAGGTTGAGCCGCTCGGTCAGCTTCCAGGAGGTATCGCCATAAACCGCCTCGCTCTTGGTGCGCACGCAGCCGTTCACCAGCTCGGTGATATAGAGATCGTAGGCTGGGATGCCGAGCAGCGTCAGCGTGCCGATCGAGGCGTTGTAGTCGCCGCAGGCGGTGCTATCCATGTAGAAGAGCCCGCCGACCGCCTTCACGAGGTCGTTGTGAAAGCTAAGCTGCGCCTCGCCCGATCCCTGGTGATCCTTGTAGAGGCCGGGCACCTCGAACAGGTTCTGGTCGGTCTCCGAAAAGTTGATGAATTGCTGGCCGTGGCCCTCATAGTAGGCGCCGACCACCTTGAGGTCGAGCTGCTCGGTCAGCTTCTGGGTATAGGTCGCGGAATAGCCGTCGCGGTGGAAGAAGTCCTTATCCACCGGCATGTCGTCATAGATATCGAAGGGGTTGCTGAGCTGCGGCACGAGGTAGTTGTTGAGCCGCTGTCCGCCCGAGGCGTTCGAGTTGTCGAGAATGTCGTCGGCGACGATGCGCAGCTTCGAGCTCTCACCCCAGGTGATGGTGAGATTGCTGCGGCCGACGAGGATATCCTTGTTCGACACCTGGGCGCCGATCTCGGTGGTCGGGCCGGGCGTCACGCCCGGCTGCTCGACTACCTCGCCGTAGCCACCGTGAGTCAGGTAGCCGAGCGCCACCCCGAAGTACACGTGGTCGGCGACGAGCGGCAGCGAGCCATTCAGCTTGTAGTCACGCTCGTCGTAGTTGCCGGCGGTGACCGAGGCCGTCAGAGTCGCCGGCCCGTCGATGTCGCGGGTCACGTACTTGAGCGCACCGGCGATGGTGTTCTTGCCGTAGAGCGTCCCCTGCGGGCCGGACAGCACCTCGAGCCGATCGACGTCGAGCACGTCGAGCAGCGCCGCCTGCGGCCGCGCCATGTAGACATCGTCCACGTAGACTCCGACGCCCGGGTCGAAGCCCCACAGCGGATCGCTCTGGCCGACACCGCGGATGTAGATATTGATGGTGCTGCTGGTGGCGCGGTCCTGGGAGATCTTCAGGTTCGGCACGAAGCTGTTGAGATCCTCGATGCTCGTGATGTTCTGCGTCTGGATCGTATCCGCAGTCACCGCCGAGACGGTGAGCGGCACGTCTTCGAGGTTCTCGCTGCGCCGCCGCGCGGTTACCACGACCTCCTGGATTCCCTGCGCGGACGAGCCCGTGCCTTCCGCCGACGCGTTGCCCGAAGTCTGGGCTTGCACCGGCGACGCCAGCAAGGTGGTTGCGACAGCCGTCAGGCTGACGAGCACGGCGACCGCCCGACGGTACGTGTTCTTATACATGCGCCCCCCGATTCATACTCGACACATGTTGAGGAATTACTCTACAACTGTTGAGTATGAAGTCAAGCCCCGGGCGCATTGCGCGGGGCAGGGATTTGCCGGAGACTCTGCTGCGGTTATTTTTGCGGTGCGTTACAAAGCATGGCGCGCAAGTCAGCGAGCCCGCCCGGTCGCGAGCGCATCCTGGATGCGGCGGAGAAGCTGTTCGCGAAGCGCGGGTTCTACGGCGTCTCGCTGCGCGACATCACGCAGGCGGCTGGCGTCGACGTCGCGCTGGTCGGCTATCACTTCGGCGGCAAGCGTGCCCTGTTCGATGCCGTCTTCGGCAGACGCGCCGAGGTGCTGAACCGCGAGCGCCTCGAGCTGCTCAACGAGATTCGCCTGCAGGCGCGCCCGGGTACTCCGAGTCTGGAGGCCATCGTGCACGCCTTCACCTACCCGCTGCTGGAGCGCTCGGCGCGCGGCGGCCCGGGATGGAAGAGCTATTTTGCGCTGGTCGCCTACGTCAATAACTCCCCCGAGTTCGGCCCAGCGTTGATGTCGCAGCACTTCGACTCGCTGGTCGCCAGGTTCATCGCGGTGCTGCGCGAAGCGCTTCCCGATGTTCCACCGCAGGAAATCTACTGGGGTTACCACTTCCTCACCGGCGCCCTGACCCTCACCTTCGCGGAGACCGGCCGCATCGATAAGCTCTCGGAGAGCCTGATTCGGGCGACCGATCTCGACAGCGTCCTGGAGCGCCTCGCCCCGTACGTCGCCGGGGGCTTTCGCGCGCTGGCGGCGAGAGCGGCGGCCAAGGCGAGCTCCCCGCGCGCCGCCCGGCGACGACGCCCCGGCAAGACCGCGTCGCGGAAGCTTCCCGCGCCTGGGCCGCAGGGCAGCTAGCGGCACCTCATGGCCGCAGCGGCCAGCCGACCGACTGTGCGAACAGCACCTTCTGCCCGGGCCGCAGCGCGAGAATCGCCGCAAGATCGTCCTTCTGGCAATTGTGAAACCAGCTTGCCAGACCGTGCGCGGCCGCGAAAAGATACACATTGCCGGCGATGATGCCGGTATCGACGAAATAATATGACTTCTGCACCTCCACATCGTGCAGGCCCGGCTCGTCGAAGCCGCCGGTGTGCGTGAGGCGATGGAGATCGACGACAAAGATGAGCTGCACCGGCGCCTGACTGTCGACGCCCTGACGGCTGTTCATCGCCAAAGCGCGCCGGTCCCCCGCGGCGACCGGCACGAGCCGGTGGCCGCTCGCCTGGTAAAGGTAAATACCGCTTTCCAGCGCGACATAGACATCGATCTCCTGGGAGTTGCTCGCCGAAGCCGCCGTCCTGCCCGGCGTGCCGAAAGGTCCGCGCTCGCGATTCACGCCGCAGGCGGCCCACAGGAGACTCGAGAGTTGCGCCGGGGTCAGGGCGTCCGGCGCAATCTCGCGAGTCGTACGGCGCCGCGCCAATGCTTCATGAAGCGAGCAGGCACCGTCCCCCGCCGGCCGCGGCAACTCGATCGGACGCAACTCACCCCTTACCATGGCGCGTACGCTGCTCCGCCGGGGTCGAGCCACCCATACGCAGATGTGCCTATCCGATGAATGAGCGCATTCGCATCCGCGTCCGGCCCATGCTGGCGACGCTGGTGTCCGCACCGTTTGACCGCCCCGGGTGGGTCTACGAAGAGAAATACGACGGTGACCGCATCCTCGGCTATAAGGAAGGTGCGCGCGTTCGTCTCCTGTCGCGCAACGCCAAGGACCGCACCGATCGCTTCCCCGACATCGCCGCAGCGCTCGGTCGGCTGCACGCCTCGACGCTGCTGCTGGACGGAGAGGTGGTGGTCTTCGACCGCACGCAGGTCTCGCGCTTTCAGCTGCTGCAGCAGGGCTCCGGCGCAGCCGTGTATGTCGTCTTCGATTGTCTCTTTCTGAATGGCAGGGATCTGCGCGCGGAGCCCCTCGCGACGCGCCGGGCAACGCTCGAGAGGCTGCTGCCGGCCCAGGGGGAGCTGCGCCTGTCACGTCGCCTCGCCACAAACGGACTGCGCGCCTACGAGCTCGCGCGGCGCGCTGGCTACGAGGGAGTAGTCGCCAAGGACTCGGCTTCAC
>JASHVF010000024.1 GCA_030039615.1 Gammaproteobacteria bacterium
TCGCCTATCGCCCGCTCAGCGTGCAGCTCGAGGCCGGCTATACGCTGACCGAGGGAGACCTGCGGCAGGCGATCGACAGCCGCGGCAACGTCGGGCTCGGCGTGCACTGGTTCCCGTCGTCGTGGCTGCCTCTCGGGCTGCGCATCGACGGCAGCTACAGCGAGTTCCGCGAGACCAACGCCTCAGTGAACGCCGCAGCCGCGGCGCTCGGCACCAACGTCGACTTCGGACACCAGGATCTGTACGGCGGCGACGCCGACCTGCAGCTCGATCTCGCCCATCGCTCGACGCGCGCCAAGATGTACGTATTCGGCGGCCTCGGCTGGTACCGCCAGACGACGGTATTCAAGCAGCAGTCCTATCAGGGGCCGTACCCGTTCTGCGGCTACTACGGCTGCGGCTACGGCTACCTGCCGCTGGTCGCGACGGTGTCGCGCTACACGACGCCGTGGGAGCACTCGTGGAACGCCGGCTTCGGCGCCGAGTTTGCCCTGTCGCGCGGCGCGAGCTTCTTCATCGAGGCGCGCTACCTGCGGCTTGCGCCCTACGACGCCAACAACGCTCTGGTGCCGATCGACATCGGGCTGCGCTTCTGATCAGCCGAGCGCCGCGGCGATCTGCTCGCGCAGCCGCGCGTCCGGCAGCCGCCCGATGCCGCCCTGGAGGTTGTCCTCGAGGTGCGCAACGCTCGCGGTCGCGGGGATGATGCAGGTCACCGCCGGATGCGCGGCGATGAACTTGAGGATCAGCTGGCCCCAGCTCGCGGCATCGACGTCGGCGGCAAACGCCGGCAGCGGCTTGCCGCGCACCCGCGCGAACAGCGCGCCGTCCTCGAACGGCCGGTTGACGAGCACCGCGACACCGCGCTCGGCGGCGAGCGGCAGCAGGGTGCGCTCGGCGGCACGCGTGACCGGGGAGTAGTTGAGCTGCACGAAGTCGAGCCGCTCGCGGCGCACGACGCGCTCGAGATCCGCCTGCGCGCTCACGGTGTAGTGCGTCACGCCGAGATAACGCACCCTCCCGGCCGCTTTCCACTCGCGCAGCGTCGCGAGCTGCGTGTCGAGATCGAGCAGGTTGTGCACCTGGATGAGGTCGAGGCGCGGCGTCTTCAGCAGCTCGGCCGAATGCCTCATCTGCTCGATGCCCGCCCGCGTGCCACGGGTCCAGACCTTGGTCGCGAGAAAGGCGTGCGCGTGCATCTCGGGCGTCAGCAGGTCGCCGAGCACGGCTTCGGCCGTCGAGTACATGGGCGAGGTGTCGATGAGACGGCCGCCGCCGGCGAAGAAGGCCTCGAGCACCTGACCGAGTGGCGCGCGGGCGGCGCTACCCGCGCCGACTTCGAAGGTCTGCGAGGTGCCGAGTCCGATGACGGGCAGCTCCTCGCCGCTCGAGGGAATGCGCCGCAGGATCGGCCCCGCCGCATCGGCGGCGCCCGCGCGGCTCGCGAGTGCGGCGCTGGCCATGAGAGTCGCTCCTGCGCCGAGCAGCTCGCGGCGGTTCATGCGCGGCCCGTCAGACGAGCGCCGCGTCCGTCCCGGCGACGCTCGCCCCACCGTTCTCCACCACGCTGGCGAGCGCCGCCGCGAGCGGCAGGACCTGGGCGGCGTAGAAGGCAGCCGTATGGATCTTGGCGGTGTAGAACTCGCGCTCGGCGCCGTCCATCTGACCTTCGGCGACCGCCGCCGACTTCGCGAGCAGCCAGCCGCCCGCGACGTAGCCGCAAAGCTTCAGATACGGGACCGAGACACTGAGTGCGGTCTCGGGTTGCGTAGCGAGCGCCTTGCCGAGCGCCTGGGTCGCACGGCGCAGGTGCCCGACGGCCTCGAGCGCCGCGCGGCAGGTGCCGTCGACGAGCTCCTCGACGGCGGCGAGGCCATCGAGCTCGGTCGTCATTTCGGTGATGAAGGCACTGATCGCCGCGCCGCGGTCGCGGGCGATCTTGCGGCCGATGAGATCGTTCGACTGGATCCCGGTGGTGCCCTCGTAGATCGTCGTGATGCGCACGTCGCGCACGTACTGCGCCGCGCCCGTCTCCTCGATGAAGCCCATGCCGCCGTGCACCTGCACGCCGGTGCCGGCGACCTCGTTGCCGAGCTCGGTGCACCAGCCCTTGGCGATCGGCGTCAGCAGCTCCCCGCGCGCGAGCGCCGCGGCACGCACGGCGGGGTCGGGGCTGCCGGCGGCGAGATCGAACTGCATCGCGGTGTAGAGAATGAGCGCGCGCGAGGCCTCGGTCTGCGACTTCATCATGAGGAGCATGCGCCGCACGTCGGGATGCTGGATGATGGGCGCGCTGCTGCCGCGCTCGGCGCCGGGCGGGCGGCCCTGGACGCGCGTGCGCGCCCACTCGGCGGCGCGCTGGAAGGCGCGCTCGCCGACCGCGTAGCCCTCGCTCCCCACCGAGAGCCGGGCGCTGTTCATCATGATGAACATGTATTCGAGCCCCCGGCCCGGCTCACCGATCAGATGAGCGACGGCGCCGGAGCGCTCGCCGAAGGCGAGCACGCAGGTCGGGCTCGCGTGGATGCCGAGCTTTTTCTCGATGGAGAGGCAGCGCACCTCGTTGCGCTCGCCGAGCGAACCGTCGGCGTTCACCAGCACCTTCGGCACGATGAAGAGCGAGATCCCCTTGACGCCGGACGGCGCCCCCTCGATGCGCCCGAGCACCATGTGGATGATGTTGGCGGTGAGATCGTGATCGCCCCAGGTGATGAAGATCTTCTGGCCGAAGAGCCGGTAGTGATCGCCCTCGGGCACGGCGCGGGTACGCACTGCGCCCAGGTCCGAGCCCGCCTGGGGCTCGGTGAGCACCATCGTGCCGCTCCACTCCCCGCTCACCATCTTCGGCAGGTAGCGTGCCTTCTGTTCCTCGGTGCCGGTGAGCTCGAGCGCGTGAACCGCGCCGTGGGTCAGCATCGGGCCGAGCTTGAAGGCGAGATTCGCCGAGCCCCAGAGCTCCCCGACCGCGCTCACCAGCACCCGCGGCACCGGCTGGCCGCCGTACTTGGGATCGGAGCCGAGCGCCGGCCAGCCGCCGGCCACGAACTGCTCGTAGGCGGCGCGAAAGCCCGGCGCGGCGACCACGCCCTGCGGCGTCCAGCGTGCGCCCTCGACGTCGCCCGGGCGATTGAGCGGCTCGAGCACCTCTTGCGCAAAGTGGCCCGCCTCCTCCAGTACCGAGCGGGCGAGCTCGTCGGAGTACTCGGCGAACTGCGGACACTTGCTCAATGCGCCCGCCCCGAGCAGCTCCTCGAGCACGAAGCGCATTTCCCTCAACGGTGCACGGTACATGCCGCTCCCCTCGCTGCAGCCGGCCGAAGCGTGCGGCCGGGTGGTCCTCGGTCAGAGTTTCAGTTTACCTTGGTCTTCAGGCGCGGGCGGCGCCGGCCGCGGCGAGCGCCGGTATGATGTTCGCGGCCAGGAAGTCGACGAACTGCTGCACGCGCGGATCCGACTCGAGGCCCGCGGGGTAGAGCGCGTAGAGCGCGTCCGCCGCTGGCGCCGACCACTCGGGCAACACCGGCTTCAAGCGCCCCGTGGCGAGCCCCTGTCGACACAGGAACTCCGGCAGCAGCCCGACGCCAAGGCCCGCGGCCGTGGCCGCGTGCAGCACGGCCGGATCGTCGACCGCGAGCTTCGGCACCAGTGGCACCTCGGCGCGCTGCGAGCCGCGCGTCAGGTGCAGACGAAACTCGGGCTGGCCGGAGACTTCCGGCGTCAGCAGGTCGTGGCTGCGCAGCTCATCGGGCCGCGCGGGCGTGCCGCGCTGCTGCAGATAAGCGGGCGTCGCGGCGAGCAGCGCCGGCGGCGCGCCGAGCAGGCGCTGCAGGTACCCGTCCTCGGCCGCCGGCGGGCGGGTGCGGATCGCGACATCCCACTCGCCCGCGGCGAGCTGCTGCGCATCGAGCGTCACTTCGAGCGGCACCTGGGCGAACGCCTCGAGAAAGCGCGGCACGAGCG
This sequence comes from Gammaproteobacteria bacterium, assembly GCA_030039615.1. Classification (GTDB taxonomy): domain Bacteria; phylum Pseudomonadota; class Gammaproteobacteria; order Steroidobacterales; family Steroidobacteraceae; genus 13-2-20CM-66-19. The sequence continues at coordinate 3,961 of JASHVF010000024.1, forward strand.
GCGAGAGCAGCACCCGCCCGTAGGTGGGATCGGCCACCACGCGCAGCGGCCGCGCGTCGGGGGACTTGAGCCGGGCGATGGCGCCGCGCGCCGCGTCGGACTCCTCACCGACGCGCCGTGCGTGCGGATAAACCAGCCGTCCGGCGGAGGTGAGTGCGATGCGCCGCGTGGTGCGCTCGAGCACCCGCACGCCGAGCGCCTTCTCGAGGTCCGCCACCGCGCGGCTCACCGCGGCCTTCGGCACTCCGAAGGCGCGCGCCGCGGCGGAGAAACCGTTGAGATCGACGACTTTGGCGAGCATGGCGAGCTGCGCGGGAGTCCAAATCAGGCTCATGACAGCGTCAATCCTGTGATGGCTCTGCGCTATTGTTTCACCTGAGAGGCATACGCGCCAGTCCTTCGAGGGCTAGAATCTGCGCCCCAAATCCACCCCCGCTTCCCCCGGAAAGGCACCTCATGAAGATCTCGATGCGCGCAATGTCGGTGGACCTCTTCGTCAATACTCTCGGCAATCTCGCGGCCTTTCTCGAGAAGGGCGTGGCGTACGCCAAGCAGCGCAAGTTCGAGCCCGCGGTGCTGCTCGGCTCGCGGCTCGCGCCCGACATGTTCCCCCTCACGCGCCAGGTGCAGATCGCGTGCGATCTCGCCAAGAACTCCGTCGCGCGCCTCGCCGCGCAGGAGCCGCCGCGCTTCCCGGACACCGAGGCGAGCTTCGAGGAGCTGCACGCGCGCATCGCGCGCACCATCGATTACCTGAAGAGCGTGCCCGCGAGCGCCTTCGAGGGCGCCGAGACGCGCGCCATCAAGCTGCCGGCCGGCGAGCGCACGCTCGAGTTCGAGGGGCTCGAGTTCCTGCAGCAATGGGCGATCCCCAATGTGCTGTTCCACGCCACGACCGCCTACGCGATCCTGCGGCACAACGGAGTGGAGCTCGGCAAGCGCGACTTCCTCGGCGGCGCGCGCTGACACCGCTGCCCGAGACCGTGTTGCGACGCGACGCGCGCACCCTTTTTGCTGGTGCGCACACGCCGCGCCCAATATGACAAATGGCGACTGCGCACGCTGTCGCCTTTCTGCGAATGTAATCGAACAGAACGCGAAGGAAATCACGGCAGCGCGCGGCGCAGACTGCCACCCTCACGCTCGAGGGAAAGCGCTGCGCTTGAACGGCGCACGTTCGGTGAGCAGTCCAAGACCGGGAACAACCTTTGCTGCACAAATTCAGGGCCGCGCGCGCGGCACAAAAACAAGCCGTCGCGCCCGCGCCGACACCGGCGCCGCCTGCGGGGCCTGCGACCGTCGAGTCGCTCGGCCAGCAGCTGCGCGAAGTACTGCCGGCCCGCCGCCTGCAGTCAGTCTCG
>JASHVF010000214.1 GCA_030039615.1 Gammaproteobacteria bacterium
TGCTGCAGGCCGACGGCGGTACTCGCACGGCCGCGATCACCGGAGGCTATCTCGCGCTCGCCGATGCCAGCCAGTCGCTGGTGCGCCGCGGTGCGCTCGCCGCGAGCCCGGTTCACGGACAGGTCGCGGCCGTGTCGGTCGGCATCTTCGCCGGGGTTCCGGTGCTCGATCTTGATTACGCCGAGGACTCGCAGGCCGAGACCGACATGAACGTGGTCATGAACAACGGCGGCGCCTTCGTCGAGATCCAGGGCACGGCCGAGGGTCACGCGTTCCGCCGCCACGAGCTCGACGCGCTGCTCAACCTCGCCGCCCACGGCATCGGCGAGCTGCTCGCGCTGCAGGCGCAGGCGCTCGCGGCGCCGTGAAGCGCGTCGTGCTGGCGAGCGCCAACTCAGGCAAGCTGCGCGAACTCGCCACGCTCCTCGGCCCCTTGGGGCTCGAGCTGCTGTCGCAGAGCTCGCTCGGCATCGATTCGATCGAGGAGACCGCCAGCACCTTTCTCGAGAACGCGCTCCTCAAGGCGCGCCACGCGGCGCGCTCGTCGGGCCTGCCGGCGCTTGCCGACGATTCGGGCATCGAAGTCGATGCGCTCGGCGGCCGGCCGGGGGTCCGGTCGGCGCGCTTCGCCGGCCCCGGAGCGAGCGATGCGGCGAACCTGGCGCTGCTGCTGGCCGAGCTCGAGGGCGTCCCGGAGCCGCGCCGCACCGCGCGCTATCGCTGCGTGATGGCCTGGGTGTCGACGGCGTCCGATCCGGCGCCGCTGATCGCGCAGGGAACCTGGGAGGGGCGCATCGCACTCGCGCCCCGGGGGAGCGGGGGCTTCGGCTACGACCCGGCGTTCATACCGGCGGGCGCGACGCGCACCGCGGCCGAGCTCTCTCCCGAGGAGAAGAACGCCGTCAGCCATCGCTCGCTCGCCACGCGCGCGCTCGTCGCGGCGCTCGAGGCGCACGGCGTATATTCGCGCCCATGAAGCGCGGCCGCCTGTACGTCATCTCGGCGCCCTCCGGCGCCGGCAAGACCTCCCTCGTCAAGGCGCTGCTCGCGCACGAGCCGCAGCTGCGACTGTCGATCTCGCACACCACCCGCACGCGCCGTCCGACCGAGGCCGAGGGCCGCGAGTACCACTTCGTCACCAAGGCGCAGTTCGCGCAGCTCATCGAGCGCGGCGAGTTCCTCGAGCACGCCCAGGTGTTCGACAACAGCTACGGCACCGCGCGCGCCTTCGTCGCAGGGCAGCTCGCCCAGGGCCACGACGTGCTGCTCGAGATCGACTGGCAGGGTGCGCAGCAGGTGCGCCGGGCAATGCCCGAGTGCGTCACCATCTTCGTCCTGCCGCCGGCGCGCGCGGCGCTCGCCGAGCGGCTCGCGCGCCGGCAGACCGACACCGCCGCGGTGATCGAGCGGCGCCTCAAGGACGCCGCCAGCGACATGTCCCACTACGACGAGTTCGACTACGTCGTCGTCAACGACGACTTCGACGAGGCGGTCGCGGACCTCGAGCGCATCATCGACGGCCAGGGCGAAGACCTGCGAAGCACCCGGCCGCAGCTCAAGCCCCTGCTCGCGGAGCTGCTGCGCGGACCCTGACCCGAGGGGATCGACCGCCACCGGGTAGTGGGTCACAGCCCGTGTCCCGACCCCGGACTAGAGTGCCCGCATGAGCTCGCGCGGCAATCCCAGTTCGACCCCGCCGGTGCCGGAAAGCGCCACTGCCGGGGGCGCGCCTGTCCTGCCCCCGGAGGGGACCCTGCTGACACTGCTGCGGCGGGTGGCGGGATCCGATTACTGGCTGCCGCTGTTCGTGTTCATCGGCGTCGCCGCCGCCACGGCCACGCTCTACCAGGCGCTGCGCGAGCGCGAGCGGGCCGTCATCACGATGGTGGTCGCGGAGCGTTCCGCCAAGATACGCGAGTTCATCGGCTCGAAGACCGCCAACACGCTGCAGCTGCTGAGCCGCATGGGACAGCGCTGGGACGCGGCCGGCGGCACACCCTATGAGCAGTGGCGCGCCGATACCTCCCACCATCTGAACCAGCTGGCCGGCATCAAGGCCTTCGAGTGGGTGGACGCTTCCTACCACGTGCGCTGGACCGAGCCCTCCGCCGGCAACGAGCAGAGCGTCGGCCGCGCGGTGCACCCGGACGCAGCGCAAGCCGCGCCGCCGCACAACACCGCCGCGCCCGGCGGCACGGACACGCCGTTTCTCGATTTCACCCCCGGCAACGGCACCATCATCGCCTACTGCCCGCTGTCGAAGCACGGACATTCCGATGGCCTGCTGGCCGCCGTGCTGTCGCTCGATGAGCTGTTCGCACGCATCGCACGCCGCGAGATGGCTCAGGACTTCGAGGTAGTCATCAGCGCGCGCGAACAGACGCTGTTTCGCCATCCGCTGCCCGCGGGGGCGGCGGTCGCGAGCCTGGCGGATCACGGCGTGGTCGAGGTCAACAACAAGGCGTGGCGGGTGACGGTGACGCCGGCCGCGGAATTCGTCGCCAGCCTGCAGACCCTGCTGCCGGAAGTCGCGCTCGGGCTCGGCGTGCTGATCGCGCTGCTGCTCGCGGCGCTGTGCCGCGCGGAGCTGATCGCGCGGCGGCACGTCGGCGCGCTCGCCACCAGCGAGGAGACCTTCCGTTCGGCGATGGACTCGGCCTCCATCGGCATGGCGCTGGTCAGGCCCGACGGCGGCTTCATGCGCGTCAATCCCGCGCTCTGCGCCCTGCTCGGCTACCAGGCGCAGGAGCTGCTCGGCACCGACCTGCAGTCGCTCACCCATCCGGAGGACCTCGAGCGCGACCGGCAATGCGTGCAGCGCACGCTGGCGGGCGAGAGCGGGCGCTACCGCCTCGAGAAGCGCTATTTCCACAGCAGCGGCCGCACCATCTGGACGCTGCTCAGCGCCTCGCTGGTGCGCGACAGCGGCGGCCGGCCGCGCTACTTCGTGGCGCAGATCCAGGACATCGGCGAGCAGAAGGAAGTCGAGCGCCTCAAGAGCGAGTTCGTCTCGGTGGTGAGCCACGAGCTGCGCACGCCGCTCACCTCGGTACGCGGCGCGCTCGGTCTCATGGCCGGACCGCTCGCGGTCGACCTGCCGCACAAGTTCCGCGAGCTGCTCGCAATCGCCCACAGCAACTGCGAGCGGCTGATCCTGCTGATCAACGACATCCTCGACATCGACAAGGTCGCCGCCGGCAAGATGCGCTTCAACATGCAGGAGGCGCGGCTCGCGGACATCACCCGCCGCGCCGTCGAGGCCATCCAGACCTATGCGCATCGCTACCAGGTGGGCATCGAGCTCGCGCCGCTCGACCCGCAGCTGCGCGTCACGGTCGACGAGGACCGCTTCGTGCAGGTGGTGACCAACCTGCTGTCGAATGCGGTGAAATTCTCGCCGCGCGGCGCACGCGTGCGGGTCGACGCCCGCGCCGCCGACGGGTGGGTGCGGCTGCGCGTCGTGGATCGCGGCGCCGGCATTCCGCAGGAGTTCCGCGCCCGCATCTTCGAGAAATTCTCGCAGGCCGACTCTTCCTCGGGCCGCCGCGCCGGCGGTACCGGGCTCGGGCTGCACATCAGCCGCCAGATCATCGAGCACATGCAGGGCCGAATCGGCTTCGAGACGCAGGTCGGCCGCGGCACGACCTTCTGGGTGGAGCTCGCGCTGCTGCCCGCGCGCGCCGCGGCGCCGCCGCTGCCGCAGCCGCGCAGCGCGCTCACCGGGAGCTGAAGGATGCGCACCCTGCACACGGTTCTCTACGTCGACGACGAACCGGACATCCGCCACATCGTGAAGCTGTGCCTCGAGTTGAGCCCGGGACTGTCGGTCGAGCTCGCCGCCTCGGGCGCCGAGGCGCTCGACTCGGCCCGCAGACTCCGGCCCGACCTGATCCTCCTCGACGTGATGATGCCGGGACTGGACGGCGCGGCGACGCTCGAGCGCCTGCGCGCCGACCCCGGGCTCGAGCGCGTGCCGATCGCCTTCGTCACCGCCAAGGCGATGCCGGCGGAGCTCGCGCGCCTGCGCGCGCTCGGCGCGGCGGACATCATCGCCAAGCCCTTCGATCCGCTCACGCTCGCCACCCAGGTCACCGCCCTGTGGGAGCGCCTGGCGGCGGAGCAGCCCGCGTGAGCACCCCCGACCCGACCACCGTGCGCGCCGCTCTCGCGCAGCTCGCGCAGCGCTTCATGGAGCGCGCCCGCACCGAGCTTGCGACCTCGGAGGCGCTGCTGGCGGGGGCGCGCGCCGGCGACGGCGCAGCTCTCGAAGCGCTGCATCATTTCGTGCACCGCCTGCACGGCAGCGGCGCGGCCTTCGGCTTCGGCGCGATCTCGCAGCGCGCGCGGGCGGTGGAGTTGCTGTGCGAGGAGCTCACTCGCGACGCCGGGCGCCCGCGCGCCGAGCGCGAGCAGCTCTACGAGCGACTCGCCGGGCAGCTCGAGCTGCTGGGCGCCGAGATCAGCGCCGCCCCCTAGCCCCCGGATGAAGCCCCGAGGTGCTGCAGGTCCGTGACCATGCGCACCAGCTCGGCCACCGATTTGGTGCCCATCCTGGTCATGAGGTTGGCGCGGTGCAGCTCCACCGTACGCAGCGCCACCGCCAGGTGCGCCGCGATCGCCTTGTTGGACCAGCCGCGCACCAGCAGCTCGAGTACGTCGCGCTGCCGCGCGGTGAGCGAGTGCAGCCGCGCGCGTATGGCATCGGCGCTCGCCAGCGTGCTGCGCGCCTTGCCGTCGCGCTCGAGCGCGGCCCGCACCTTGGCGACCAGCTGCGGCGCCTCGAACGGCTTCTGCAGGAAATCGTAAGCGCCGGCGCGCATCGCCGCGACCGCGATGGCAACGTCGCCGTGCGCGGTGATGAAAATGACCGGCAGCGCCGCGCCGCGCCGCGCGAGCTCGCGCTGCAGCTCGAGGCCGTTCATGCCGGGCATCTTCACGTCGCACAGCAGGCAGCCCGGATCCTGCGGATCGAAAGCGGCGAGGAACGCCTGCGCCGACTCGAACACCGCGCACCGCAGGCCAATGGGCTTGAGCCGCAGCACGATGAGCTCGAGCATCAGCGGATCGTCGTCGACGACGAACAGTGTCGGTTCTCTCAGCTGAGCACTCCGGCCCGACATGGGCGCCACGCCCGGCACGGCTAGACTAAACCGCCCGCCGCCCCGCCGACAAAGAGCCGCCCTCCCGAAAGCGTGAAGCGCTTCTCACCGCAGCGCGCGCGGACCCGCCCCGCGCGCGAATGTGACGCACGACCGCTCGCGGAGCCGCGTTGCGTCACAACACCCTGCGGTTGCCCGCAATGCCCGGCGCAAGGCCCGTTGCCGATACTGACTCACAGGCCGGACAGCGGCGACCACGGGCAAGGGACGCGACATGACACCGAACCAGGCGATCGCAGAGAAAGCGCCACTCGGGCCGGCGCTGCAGGCGCTGCGCTGCTGCGGCCTGGCGCTGCTCGCGTTGCTGGCGCCGCTCAGCGCCCAGGCGCTCGGCTGCAACGCCGCCGCCGCCAAGCCCATCACCTTCATCGACGTGCCGGGCGAGCCCTTCACGGCCATCCCGAGCGCGGATGGCTGCTGGGTATTCGTTTCGCTCACCTCCGGAACCTCGCAGGCGGGCGCCGGACTTGCGCTCTACAGCCGCAAGCGCGGCGATCTGGCACTCGAGCGCACCGTGGCTCTCAGCGGCGCGCCGATGGGCATGGCGCTCACGCACGACGGCCAGCTGCTGGTGATCGCGAGCGGCGCCAACGTCGCCTTCGTCGACGTCGAGCGCCTCACCGGCGGCGCGTCCAACGCCGTGCTGGCCAACTGGAACGCGGGCGGCCGGCTGGTGGCGCGCAGTTACGCCATGGTGAGCGCCGACGACCACTACCTGTTCGTCAGCGACGAGTTCTCCGGGACCGTCAGCATCCTCGACCTGGCCGCGGCGCGCGCGGCGCACTTCGCGCAGCGCCCGCAGCTGCGCGACGTCGCCGTCGGATCGCACCCCATGGGGCTCGCGCTCTCCTCCGACCAGCGCTACCTGCTGGTCGCCAGCGAGCTCGTCATCG
>JASHVF010000215.1 GCA_030039615.1 Gammaproteobacteria bacterium
GGCGCGCTCGGGGACGCGCCCGGGAGCTACGTCCGCGGCTGAGCCCGTGCGGCCGGCCGCCGATGGACGCACGCCGAAAATCGGCGTAGTAATGCTCTCCAAAGTCAGAGCCTGACGAACTGAACTGCTGGGACAGGCCATGAGCACTCAGAGCAACCGCATCGCATACGTGACCGGAGGCATGGGGGGCATCGGCACAGCGATCTGCCGCCGCCTGGCGAAGGACGGCTATACGGTGATCGCCGGCTGTGGCCCCGGCTCGCAGCGCAAAGACCGCTGGCTCGCCGATATGCGCGCCGAGGGTCTGAGCATGCACGCCTCGGAGGGCAACGTCTCCGACTGGGAATCCACGCGGCGCGCCTTCGAGATCGCCCGTGCCGAAATCGGTCCGATCGACATCCTGGTGAATAACGCCGGCATCACCCGCGACGGCGTGTTCCAGAAGATGACCAACGAAATGTGGCGCGCCGTCATCGACACCAATCTCAATTCGCTCTTCCATGTCACCAAGCAGGTGGTCGACGGCATGCTCGAGCGCGGCTGGGGCCGGATCGTGAATATCTCCTCGGTCAACGGCCAGCGCGGCCAGTTCGGCCAGACCAACTACTCGACCGCCAAGGCCGGCATCCACGGCTTCACGATGGCGCTCGCCCAGGAGCTCGCCGGGCGCGGCATCACGGTCAACACCGTCTCGCCTGGTTATATCGGTACGGACATGGTGAAGGCCATCAAGCCCGAGCGGCTGGAGAAGATCGTGGCGGGGATCCCGGTCAAGCGGCTGGGAACCCCCGAGGAAATCGCCTCGATCGTCGCCTGGCTGGTGGGCGATGAGTCGGCCTTCGCGACGGGCGCCGACTTCTCGCTCAACGGCGGTCTGCACATGGGCTAGCAGCCGGAAGTCCTGCGCGTGAGAATCTGCGTCGTCGGCGCGGGAGCCATCGGCGGCTTCCTCGGGACGCGCCTGGCGCTCGATCGAGGGAACTCAGTAGCTGCGCTCGCGCGCGGCACCACGCTGGTGGCGCTGCGCGATCACGGCTGGCGGCTGCGCCAGAACGGCGAGCTGCTCAACGCCCCGGCGGCTTCGGCTTCGGACGATGCGCGCGATCTCGGAGCTCAGGATCTCGTAATCCTCACCCTCAAGGCGCAGGCGCTCCCGGCGCTCGCGCCCCTGCTCACGCCGCTCCTCTCCCCGGACACGATCGTGTTGCCCGCCATGAACGGCGTGCCGTGGTGGTTCGGCAGCGGGATCGCGCCCCTCGATGGCCGTCCGCTCGAGAGCGTCGATCCGGCCGGCGCGATCGCCGCGGCCATCCCCGTGAGCTGCGTCGTGGGCTGCGTAGTGCATGCCAGCGCCTCGGTGAGCGAGCCGGGGGTCACGCGCCATCGCATGGGCCGCGGGCTCATCATCGGCGAGCCGGGCGGCGGCGACTCGGCACGCGTCGCGCGGCTCGGCGAGCTGCTCGCCCGGGCGGGTTTCGAGGTCAGCTGCTCCGCACGCATCCGCTACGACATCTGGTACAAGCTCTGGGGCAACATGACGATGAACCCGGTGTCGGCGCTCACCGGCGCCACCACCGACCGGCTGCTCGATGATGAGCTGGTGCGGACCTTCTGCGCCGGCGCCATGCGTGAGGCCGCCGCGGTCGGGGCGCGCATCGGCTGCGAGGTGCTCGAGTCCGCCGACGATCGTCAGGCGGTGACCCGCAAGCTCGGCGTCTTCAAGACTTCGATGCTCCAGGATGCGGAGGCGAGCCGCACGCTCGAGCTCGACGCGCTGGTGGGAGCGGTACGCGAGATCGGCCAGCGGGTCGGGGTCGCGACGCCGATGATCGATGCGATCTTCGGTCTCACGAGACTCTACGGGCGGGTGCGCGGCCTCTACCCGCTCGACGGGGCGCGCTGAGCGACGGAACTTAAGTGGCGCGCGCTTCGTCCTCGCGGATCGTGGCGCCCGCCCGCCACAGGTGCCAGGCGGCCCACAGCCCGGTCGGCGCGAGCAGCAGCAGCGCCCAGCGCAACGAGTCCGCACCGGCACCGAAGGAGCCCGCGAACCAGTCGCTCAGCATCCCGATGAGCTGCGGCGCGAAGAACAGGTTCGCGAGGTTGGCGAGGAACAGAAGGATCGCGCAGGCGGTGGCGCGCATGCCGGGCGGCATCACGTTCGCGAGCAGTCCGAGGATCGGGCCGATGTAGAAGTACACGCCCGGCACGAACAGCCACAGCAGCAGCGTCGCGGCGCGCAGCGATACTGCCTCGTACGCCAGAAACGACGGCACGCTGGTCAGCACCACCGCCAGGACCAGCAGCCGCGTCACGAAGCGCGCGTCGCGCGCGGCCGGCAGCATCATCAGCACCCCGGCGACAAGCGTGCCGGCGGTGCCGGCGATGAGGTGCATGGGCCCGAGCAGGCCGCCGGCTGCGCCCACCGAAAGAGCGTGCGAGCGCTGTAGAAACGCCGGCGTCCAGTACATGAGCCCCCAGCTCCAGAAGGTCGCGACCGAGCCGCCGATCACCAGATGCACGGCCGAGCGCTGCCGGCGCATGAAACGCAGCGTTTCGGCGAGCTGCGCCAGGATCGCCCCCGCTCGCAGCGGCGCGGCCCCCGACCGATCGGGCTGTGAGTCGAGCTGCCCGCGGCGCGGCTCGCGCACGCTGAGGCAGACGAGCAGAGCGACCGCGATTCCGGGTATCCCGAGCACGAGGAATGCGAGGCGCCAGCCGCCCGCCTCCGCCGCCTCACCGGCCACCGAGGACCCGAGCCAGGCGCCGACGCAGGCGCCGAGCGCGTAGACGGTGAGCGCCAGCGGGCGCTGCGCCGGGGCAAAGTTGTCGGCCACGATCGAGGTCGAG
>JASHVF010000216.1 GCA_030039615.1 Gammaproteobacteria bacterium
AGCGCCAGCAACGGCGCAGCCGCGCGCGGCCGCCTCCCGGGCGGAGTGGCGGCGCGTTGCGTGTCGGCGGACTGCGTCATGGGCGGCATTATCCGCGAGCCGGGCGCGACCGCGCGAGCCGCTGCGCGCGCCGCAGTACATGCTGGTATTCTTTGCGCCCGTGAATTCATCACGGGCGGTCATGTCCCGTTTCGGGGCGTTGAGGTTGCTGCTCGCAGTTCAGTGCCTCGCGATGGCGGCGGCCGCCAACGCCGGCGCCGCTGACGACCCCACCGAAGTCCCGGCTTCCCCCGGCGCCCGTCCGCGGGTCGGACTGGTGCTGTCCGGCGGCGGTGCCCGCGGCGCCGCGCACGTCGGCGTGCTCAAGGTCCTCGAGCAGCTGCACGTGCCGGTCGATGCGATCGCCGGCACCAGCATGGGCGCGGTGGTCGGCGGGCTGTACGCGAGCGGGCTGTCGGCGCGCGACATCGAGAAGATCCTGACCTCGCTCAACTGGCAGGCCGCGTTTCGCGACCGGCCGCCGCGCGAGGACCTGACGCTGCGCCGCAAGCAGGAGGACGAGAACTTCCTGGTGGCGTTCCCGCTCGGCCTGCGCGGCCACAAGGTGGTGCTGCCCAAGGGGCTCATCGAGGGACAGAGCCTGAGCCAGCTGCTGCGCCGCCTGACGCTGCCGGTGGCGCGCATCACCAACTTCGACGACCTGCCGACGCGCTTTCGCGCGGTCGCCACCGATCTCGAGAGCGGTGAGGGAGTAGTGCTCGCCTCGGGCGACCTGACGAGTGCGATGCGCGCCAGCATGTCCGCGCCCGGGATCTTCGCGCCGGTGGAGCGCCAGGGGCGGCTGCTGGTCGACGGCGGCATCTCGGACAACATCCCGGTCGACGTCGCCCGCGCCATGGGCGTCGACATGGTGATCGTGGTGGATGTGGGCTCGCCGCTCGCGCAGCGCTCCAAGCTCACCGACGTGACCGCCATCTCGAACCAGATGCTCGCCATCCTCCTGCGTCGCAACGGCGAGGAGCAGCTCGCCACGCTCAAGCCAACGGACATCCTGATCGAGCCGCCGCTCGGGGATGCCTCCTCGTTCGACTTCGGCGCCGTGGCGCGCTATATCGGCGTCGGCGAGGCGGCGGGGCGCGCCGCCGCCGAGCAGCTTGCGCCGCTCGCGGTGAGCGATGCACAGATGCAGCACTACGAGCAGCGGCGCGAGGCGATGCGCCTGCCGCCGCCGGTGATCCACTTCGTGCAGGCAGACGGCGGCTCGGATGCTTATTCGCAGTCCCTCGACCAGCTGTTCAGGGACATGGCCGGCAAGCCGCTCGATCCGGATGCGGTGGCGCGGCGCGTCACCGCGCTCTACGGCCTCGGCGGACTCGACACGCTCGACTACCGCGTGGTGGGGCGCGACGACTACTACGGTCTCGCGCTCGATGCGCGCCCGAGCTCCATGGGGCCGAACTACCTGCGCTTTGGCCTGAGCCTGCAGGACGACTTCGAGGGCCACGCCACCTACGATGCGGCGGTGCGCTTCGTCATGTCGGACATCACGCGCAACGCCGGCGAGTGGGTCACCGACCTGCAGGCGGGCACCACCTCGCTGGTCTCGACCGAGTTCTTCCTGCCGCTGGCGGAATTCTCCGGCTGGTTCGTCATGCCGCACGTGTCGGACGAGGCACGCGAGCTCGACTGGTTCAACGGTCAGAGCCTCGAGGCGGAGTACCGCGTGCATACCTTCCAGTACGGCACCGACTTCGGCTACCAGATCAGCAACTGGGGCGAGATGCGCGTAGGCGCCGAGCGGCAGCAGGGCCATTACGTGCTCGAGATCGGCGACGCGAATGATCCCGACCTGCCGGAGCAGAGCTTCAAGCCCTTCGACCTGGTCAACTACTTCGCGCGCTTCACCTACGACCGGCTCGACGACATCAACTTCCCGCACAGCGGCCAGCAGGCGACGCTCGAGTGGAGTGCCAACCGCGATGCCACGGGACTGGGCCAGTACTCCAACCAGGTCACGATGAGCTATCTCGGCGCCTACTCCTTCGGCCGCGACACGTTCTCGTTCTCCGCCTCCGGCGGCGCGACACTCGAGTCGAACTTCACCGACCTGAACCTGCTGTTTCCGCTCGGCGGCTTCCTCAATCTCTCCGGGCTGCGCGCCGATTCGCTGCTCGGCGCCGACTACGGCATCGCGCGTCTGATGTTCTACCGGCAGATCGGCCGCGGCGGACCCGGCTACTTCGACGTGCCCACCTACCTCGGCGCCTCGCTCGAGGCGGGCAACGTCTGGCAGAGCCGCAGCGCTGCGAGCTTCGGCAACACGCAGAAGGACGCGAGCGTGTTCCTCGGCATGGACACGCTGCTCGGGCCGCTGTATCTGGCGATGGGATTCGACGAGCACGGCAACCAGGCGTTCTACCTGTTCCTCGGCAGGACGTTCTGATGCGCGCTCAGAGCTCCTTGCGGTAGACGATGAACCCCGAGTTCGCGGCGACCTGGTCGTAGAGCCGCCGCGCGGTCTGATTGGTCTCGTGGGTGAGCCAGTAGACGCGTGCCGCGCCGGCGGCACGCGCGCGTGCGGCGACCGCCTCGATCAGCCCCCTGCCCGTGCCCTGGCGGCGCGCGCTCGCGGCCGTGTAGAGGTCCTGCAGGTAGCACACCAGACCGAGATGGATGGTGCTGCGGTGGTAGAGGTAGTGCGTGAGGCCGAGCAGTTGCCCGGCGCGTTCGGCCACCAGCGCGTGCACCGGCTCGGCGGGGTCGAGGAAGCGCCGCCAGGTGCTCTCGGTGATTTCGGCCGGCAGGGCGGTCGGACCGCTGCGGCCGTAGAAGGCGTTGTAGCCCTCCCACAGCGGCAGCCACTGCGCGTAGTCGGCCGCCGTCACCGGGCGCACCAGCGTGTCAGTCGCCGCGCTCACGGGTCGCCGGTCGGCACGATCGCGGCCGTCTCCGCCATGAGTATGACGGCGCGCTCCGGGGCGCGCGTGCGGTGCACGACGCCCTTGGGCACGACGAACCCCTGGCGCGGCTTGAGCTCGACCGAGCGCCCCTCGAGATCGATGATGAAGCGCCCCTCGAGCACGAAGAAGAACTCGTCGTCGTTGTCGTGCTTGTGCCAGTGATATTCGCCCGGCATGAACACGCCCAGGCGGATCACCGAGTCGTTCACCTTGCAGAGCGTCTGGTTGTACCAGGGATGGTCGCAGGCGGCGACCAGTGCCGGCACGTCGACCACGTCGAGGGGGGCGAACCTGACGTCGAGGTGCGTAGCGTAAGGGTAGTCGTCCATACAGTCCTCCGACGCCAAGTTAGCAGCTTGGCGGGGGCAGGAGCAGCTACGGCGGCACGGGCTCGCGCCACGGCTGTGCCGGCCGGAGACCGTTACAGTCCGCGGCTCTCGGCCAGCTTCTCGATCTTCTTGAAGACCAGCGCCGGCTTGTCGCCGGCGCGCGAGTATTCGTGCCGGCGGCTCATCTCCTCGAGCGCGGCATCGCGCTCGGCCGACGTGGGGTACCAGTGCAGGCGCTGCCACTCGGGACCGAGCAGCTTGCGGAACGGATCCCCCGGCGGCAGGCTCACCCGGATGCCGTAGGGGCGCAGTTTCTCGATCGGGGGCGTGGTCAGATTCTGCGGCTGGCTGATTCCCATGCGCGGGACTTTAGCACGGCGGCGTTTTGGGGCTTGAGTCACTGTCCGCTTGTCCCCAAACTGCAAAGCTCATCGTATTGAAGGAGGCTCCCATGGCCCTGGCACGCAAGAGAGTGGACATGCCGGCGCGGACGGATGCACTGCCCGGACGCACCACGCCGCTGAAGGTCCGCGAGGTCCATTTCGTCAATGGCCATCGCACCGTGCCGCCCTTTCCGGCGGGACTGAGCGAAGCGGTATTCGCGCTCGGCTGCTTCTGGGGCGCGGAGCGGCTGTTCTGGCAGCTGCCCGGTGTCTACTCCACCGCGGTCGGCTATGCGGGCGGCTTCACGCCGAATCCCACGTACGAGGAGGTCTGCACCGGCGAGACCGGGCAGGCCGAGGTCGTACGGGTCATCTACGACCCGAAGAAGATCGGCTACGACCAGCTCCTCAAGGCGTTCTGGGAGTCCCACGATCCCACCCAGGGCATGCGCCAGGGCAACGACATCGGCACTCAGTATCGCTCCGCGATCTACACGCACGGCGAGGCGCAGCGCAAGGCCGCCGAGGAATCGCGCCGCATCTACCAGGCCGGGCTCACCGCCGCCGGACGCGGCACGATCACCACGGAGATCCGCGAGGCGCCGGAGTTCTTCTACGCCGAGGACTATCACCAGCAGTACCTCGCCAAGAATCCGGACGGTTATTGCGGTCTCGGCGGCTGTGGAGTGCCCTTCAAACTCGCCGAGCTCAAGGCGGGCGAGAAGGACTAGGCTGCGGCGCGGCGGCATGGCGCGCCAGCAGCCGCGCGCAGGCCTGGATGACCGCTTCGGTCGCGGGCCGCCGGTAATCCCACATGGGCTCGGATCCCGGCGGCACCACCATCATCGCCGCATTCGCTTCGAACAGCAGCAGCGAGCCGTCCGGCGCGAGCGCGAAGTCGATGCCGGCGTACTCGAGGCCGAGTACGGCGCAGATCCCGGTCAGCGCGCCCATGGCGCGCGTGCCGAGCACGGCGGGCATGTCATCGAGGAAGCGCCGTTCCTCCTCGCGCAGCGCGGCGCTCCGCGCCATGTCGGCCGTGAAGTAGTGCACCTTCCAGTCCGAGGATATGGCGAGGTGCAGCGGGTAGAGTGTTCCGTCGACGAACATGACGCGGTATTTGCGCGCCAGGCCGTCCGCGCCCCGTGAATCGAGATACTCAATCGCGAGCAGCTCATCCCCGGCGAGCGCTGCGATGGCTGTCGCGAGCGCGCCGGGCGCATCGACGCGCACGAAGTGCCGGCCGGTGTGAAAGCCCGGACTGCGGATGAGGAGCGGGAACTGCCGCGGAGCGCCTCCGAGCAGCGCCGCGCGCGTGATCGTCTCGACCGCCGGTGCGATCACGCCCGGCACGCCCGCCAGGCGCCGCGCATTGGCGGCTCGGCCGGTGGCGCGAATGCGCGCCGGGTGATTGATGACCGGGCTGCTGCTGCGCCCGAGCAGCTCTTCGGCTCGCTCGAGGGCGCGGGTGCAGAGGTCGGCGTCGCCCACGGCGTTCACGATCAGCGCGTGCGGCGGCAATGGCAGCGTCGCATCCCAGTACTCGGCATAGATCACGTGCGTGGTGTAACGCCGATCGTCGAAGAAGAGCCGCACCGGAAAATTGCCGCCGCGGGCGGAGACCAGCATCAGGAGCGATGCGCCGGCGGCAGCTCCACGGTACGGCTTGGTGAGCAGGGCGTGGCCGGTGAAGCCCTTGTCGCGATGGTAGTCGGCTCCGGGGAGACCTAACTCGCCGAGCACCGAGGCCATACCCTGATGCGCCTCGGCAAACTCCGGATCGAGGTCGAGCGCCGCCTGATACTGAAGTCGCGCCTCGGGAAAATCCCGATCCTCCCGCAGCGCATTGGCGAGATTGGCGCGCGCGATCTTGTTGGCCGGATAGAGCCGGGCGGCTTCCCTGAAGGCGCTGAGCGCGGCCGAGCGGTAGCCACCCTGCAGCGCGAGATTTCCGAGCTCGTTGAGGGCGGCAAAGCTGCTCGGGTCGCGCCGCAGAAACTCCAGGTAGGCCGCGCGCGCCGCGGAGTCATCGCCGCGGCGCGCCAGCAGTCGGGCGTGCTCCAGAGCGTCCCCGGCGTTCATGCGGTCCCTCATGCGCAGCCTCCGCGGCTACTATAACGGCGCCGCCCGCAGGAGATCGCCATGCCGACACGCCCGCCCGTACCTCCCTTTACCGTCGAGACGGCGACCCTGAAAGTGCGCATGGCGGAGGACGCCTGGAACACACGCGACCCGGAACGCGTGGTGCAGGTCTATACCGAGGACACGCAATGGCGCAATCGCGCGGAGTTTCCGCAGGGGCGCGCGCAGGTGCGCGCTTTTCTCGAGCGCAAGTGGGCCCGGGAGCTCGACTACCGGCTCATCAAGGAGCTCTGGGCCTGCGCCGGTAACCGCATCGCGGTGCGCTTCGCCTATGAGTGGCACGACGACTCGGGAAACTGGTTCCGCAGCTACGGCAACGAGAACTGGGAGTTCAACGAGGAGGGCCTGATGCGGCGCCGCTTCGCCAGCATCAACGACCTTCCCATCGCCGCAGCGGAGCGCCGGTTCCGCTGGCCGCTGGGTCGCCGTCCTGACGATCATCCGGGACTCACCGAGTGCGGCTTCTAAGCAACATCCAACACCCATGTTTCCTTCCAGGCCGTACTGCGGCTAAAATGCTACAAACGAGTGTCCGTTCTCAACACGACCGTTCCTGTGAAAT
>JASHVF010000217.1 GCA_030039615.1 Gammaproteobacteria bacterium
GCCCCGACGGCGCCACACCTGCGTCTGACTGAACGAACGCGAATCCGCTGAAACCCTTGGGGGCAGGGGAGCCAAACCCGACGGCGAGGCGTTACCGAAATCTCCGGAGTGGTGACCAAAATCTGATTGGGCCGACAGAGGGGACGTCGCGGTTGGGCCAGGAAATATCAAATTTCACATAATATACATTATGCGAACTAGGAGAATCCGCATGGTGAGGAGCGATCCAGCTGGCGGGCACAAAGTGATGCCCTCCAGACACACCTTGGCCGATGCGTTGCGTTGATTGATCGAGTCGGCAACTGTGGGCACACAGAGACCGCCGAGCAGTAACCCCAAGGTTGCTACCCGGCGGCATTGCGCTGGATCGACGCGTCCGTTACTGGACCGTGATCGTCGCGACTTTCTGCGTCTGAACCTTCGTCTTCGGAATGTGAACGGTCAACACCCCATCCTTCGCTACCGCGCTGATGGCCTCGGCGTCGATCGCATCCGGGAGCTCAAAGCTCCGCAGAAAATCACCATAGAAGCTCTCAACCCTGAGGAACTTCTCGCCGACATGCTCCTCTTCCTTATGCCGCTCACCCTTGAGAGTCAGCATCCCGTCGGCATATGTGACCGTCACATCTTCCTTTTTGACCGCTGGCAGCGCAGCCCGAATCAGGTATTCCTTTTCGGTCTCGCTGATGTCAACGGAAGGCGACCAGTCGTAATCAAGGTATTCGCCACCCAGCGGCTTCTGGCCGAAGAAAGCTGGGAAACCTGCAAACACCTTATTCATTCCGTAGAACGGTTCCCATCCTGTGAGGTTTTTCATAACTCCTCCTTTTTTGATTTGCCCTAACTTCAGTTGAGGTTTCTACACCTAAGCAGGCGCGTGCGGAATTCGCATCAGTACCTATCGGTTCGTCCAAGATTCGCGTGTTGCAAACGCAGCCGTGCCGGGCAGGACTACTGCGAATGGCTACCCGCACCGGGTCTGACGCAGCATCAAAGCCGGGTTGGGCTCGAGAGAGATTCGCGCTGGCCCGGAGAACTCAATGACGAACGGCAGGGCTGAGATGTTGCCGAGCGTAGTCTCGGCTCAGATCGTGCTGCGGGCCTGGTGCGACGTACGTGCGAATTTCCGCGACATGCCCCCTCCCTCACTTAACCGCAAAGGTGGGTACCGCCCCCGAGTTATCGATAAAGGTGCACTTCCCGTCGGCGCACACCCGCTGCTCCATCTCGATGCGCTTGAGCTGCACGTACTGCTCCGGAGACAGACCGATCGCCAGGCGATAGGCGTTGTCGGCCGCGGCCCGCGCTTCCTCGGCGGATTTGCGCTGGATCTCGGCGAGCTTGGTCTGCTGCTCGGTCTGAATACGCTGCTCCTGGGTGGCGGTCTCGATGCGCTGGTTCTTGATGGCGTCCGGCGGGTTGGCGCGTCCCACGGTCATCGTGATGACTTTGACGGGCAAACCCTTTTCCTTGATGAATGCGACCAGCGCGTCGCGGATCTCCTCATCGATGGCGTCGAGGGCGGTGGTACTGATGGCCGTCTCGTTCATGCCGCGCTTTCTTACCGCCTGCCGGACCATCGTCTTGAACTGCTCCTCGAGATTGTTCCGGTACCAGTCGCGCCCGAAGTTCTTGATGAGCGAAACGGAGTCCGTGACCTGCAGCACCATGATCGCGTGAAAGCTGATCGGCACGCCGTCCGAGGTCATCGTGTCCTGCATCTCGGTCTCGGCCTTCATGGGCTGCATGTATACGTCCACGCCCTCGGTGCTCAGTGCGGCGTACGTGCGGCCGGGCTTGACCGGTTCAGGGTTGACGCCGCCGTGTCCGAAGAACCAGGGCTTCTCGACCAGCACCACCTCGTGGCCGGCGTCCGGCGAGT
The DNA here is from genome assembly GCA_030039615.1 of Gammaproteobacteria bacterium. Lineage (GTDB taxonomy): Bacteria > Pseudomonadota > Gammaproteobacteria > Steroidobacterales > Steroidobacteraceae > 13-2-20CM-66-19. The sequence goes on from JASHVF010000217.1 coordinate 1,883, forward strand.
AGACGCTGCAGGCGCTGAGGAGCGAGGCGAGACACACGGGACTGAAGTACCTGACGCCGGCTGCAAGGATCAGTGCTGCGCGCATACCGTGCTCCGATCAGGCGGCGCGGCTTGTTGTTTATGCAGAGTGCGCGGCCGGCCGTGGCCCATACTGCACAGCAAGTGCAGGTGACGGCAAGCGTCCCTGCCGGTCAGCCCATCAGGCTAGCGAGCGACGACGCTCCGCGGTGGATCGTAGTGCACCTCGACCACCGCCTTGTCGCAGAGAAACTTCGGCTCCTCGGGCATGGGAAAGGTGCTGAAGCCATGCAGGTAGGTCAAAGCCTGCGTGCGAACGTGATAGGCCTTGGCGATGCGAGCGGCGGTGTCTTCCGGGTCCAGATCCCTGCGGACCAGTACCCAGCCTCCCTGGTAGCCGCCTGAGTCGGCGCCGACCACCTTGGCCGGATTGCGGCACAGGGCGGCCCGATGGTGTGAGGCGCAGCCCCAGTTCGCCAGCGCGAACCCCGTCAGCACGAGCACTCGAGCAATATCCCTGCGACGCACGACTGTGGCCTTGATAGCCGATCCAGCCGACATCTTCGTGCGCCCCGATCGGTGAGTCTGCAACGCGACACGGTTTCTGCGGCAGCGATCACAGTCTCAGTGCACCCCGAGATGGCTCAGCAGGAACTCGCTGCCGGCCGAATAAACCTCGACCAGGCGCCGGAAAGTCTGGTCCATCTCGTGCGTCTGCCCGGGGACAGCCTGCTCCGCCAGCTCGACCTGCGGCCGCCGCGTCTGTAAGGCGCGCGCGAGCACGACGCCGTCGTTGAAGTTGACGTTCATGTCGTCATCACCCTGAATCAGAAAGACCGGCGAGGTCCAGGTTTCTAGTTGTCCGATCGCCGAGTGCGCCAGCCCCACGGGATCGGGCGACGTGTGCACGCCCGCCATGTCGAAGCCGACTTTGAAGAGATCGGAGTGCAGCGCCAGCGCCTCGGCGGTCATGTAGCCGCCCCAGGAGAGGCCGTAGATGCCGATACCGCGACTCCCGTCGACGTCCTTGCGCGCCATCAGGTAATGCGCCGCGCCGACGAAGTCGAGAATCTCGGAATTGCCGGTGAATCCCCAGTCCGGCGCATTCCTGAAGGCTTCACCGCGCATGATGCTGCTGCGGTATTCGACCGACAGTACCACGCAGCCGCGGCCGGCGAGGTACTGGTTCATGTCGTAGAGGTACTGATAGGCGTCCATGTAGTGAAAGCCCGGCAGCATCTGCCGCCGGATCCCGCCGTGCGAGAAGACGATCGCGCAGCCGTTGGGATGTGCCGGAACGAACAGCTGCCCGAACGCCTTCTGGCCGTCGGCGCCGGGGAACTCCACCAGCTCGGGCTTCACGAGCAGCTTGCCCGGAAACGAGGCAGCGGGCCGGGGCAGGTCCGCGAGGCGCACCGCCCCGCCCGCCTCGCGGATGGTGAGCTGCGGTGGGTCGGCCCAGCCGGCCCCGAGGTAGGCGAGCCGTCCGCCGGCGAGCGGCACGGGGGCCCACTCGCTCTTCTCGCCGCTCGTAATCGCGCGCGGCGGCGCGCCCTCGAAGCCCACGCTCGAGATATGCCGCCGTCCGAGGTCGCCGATGTTGGTCGCGTAGAAGAGCTGCCGGCGATCCATCGACATTGCGACGGTCTCCACCTCGCCGTCGCCCGGGGTCAGCAGTGTCGCCTCCCCTCCCGCGGCCGGCACCGCGTAGAGATGCCGCCAGCCGTCGCCTTCCCAGACGAATGCGATCCGCCCGCCGTCCGACCAGAATAATTCGTCGCCGAACTGCCCCGGGCTGTATTGCTGGTCGAGCCGGTAGTAGACCGAGCCGACGCCCTGCTTCGCCTGCCAGATGCGGTGCGGCACCAGGTCTGCGAGCGCCACCGTCCAGATCGCCCACGGGTGCTCCGAGCGCACCGGGCCGCAGTAGCGCTCGCCGCCACCGCAGCTGTTGCGCAGCAGACCCGGCGAATCGCCCGGCTCGCGTCGGAACGCGAGCTGGCGGCCATCGGGCGACCAGACCGGTCCCAGGTCGACGTCATTGCCGCCGTGCGGGATCAGCACGGTGGTGCGCGCGGCGAGGTCGCGGACCTCGATGGCGCTGCCGCGCTCGTAGGCAACCTCGCTTCCGTCCGGCGAGAAGCGCATGCCGGTGTGCGCGCCGAGGAGAAACGCCTCCGGCTCACCGACCCCGAGGAGGCGCTGATTCGACCAGCGGAGCGCGGCCGCCATCACCATCCCGCCGGAGCGCCACAGGATGTAGCGGTCGTCGGGCGTGAAGATCGGCTGATTGCCGCTGCCGAGCAGTCGCGGCGCATCGTTCGCGGTGCCGACGATCCACACCTGCTGCTGCGGCATCTCGGTCGATGCGGTCGGATTCGGCGAATCGCCCTGGCGATTGACGCGCCCGCCGCGTACGTACGCGACCGCTCCGCCGGCCTTCGAGACGGCCAGGTCCGCAAGATCGCGCCCGTCGTCGTCGTCGTAGCTGACCAGGCGGCGCGCGCGCGCGCCGACCCGCAGAAAATACACATTGCGGCTCTCGGCCTCGCGCGTCAGGTAGGCGATCGAGAGCCCGTCGCCGGATGGCGCCGGGGGCTCGATATAGGGCGTCGCGAGGATAGCGGCCATCGTGAAGCGCTCGGCGGCGCGCTGCGGCGGCGGTTGCCACCTGGCCGTCGAGAACGCCGGCACGGGACGCGTGAGCTCGCGCGACATCAGGCCGTCGACACTGCGACTGAAGGTGATGCTGAGTCCATCCGCCGACCAGCGCGGGTCTGCATCGAGGTCGAAGGCGGGATCGAGGTAGTCCAGGCGCCGGCTCGGCAGGTCGTAGACCGCGATGAATTGCCACCTGTCGCTCGCCGTGCCGTCGTCGCGCCAGGTGCGCTGGTCCTCGTACGCAATGCGGCGGCCGTCGGGCGCGAAGACGATCCTGCCGATCCTGCCGCGCGTCGACAGCAGGCGGTCGGGCGCGGTCCAGTCGCTCGCCGGGGCGCTGCGCGTCGCGCTCAGCAGCTGGCGGCGGTCGTCCGATGCCCACGCCGCGCGCAGCCCGTCCGGCGACAGGCTGGCCGAGGACGGCGGAGTGACGAGCTTCTCCGCAGGAGCCGCCCAGCTCGGCGGGATGTGCGCGGCCGGCGTGGCGGACGCGGGTGCTGCGTGCGCGATCGGCGACGCCAGCGCGAGGGTGGCCACTGCAATGGTGGCTCGCAAAAGGACTGCACGACCGTCGGCATGCGGCATGACTGGCTCCCGATGTGGCGTTTTGTTCGAGTTCATTGCGTGGCCGCATACAGCCGTCGCGCGATCTCGGCGATCAGCGCGTTGCTGTCCCTCGGCGCGGCGATTCCGCGCGTCAGGACCACGAGCACGAACGGTCGCGGCGCGTACACGATCGCCGCGTCGTGCTGGATTCCGGTGATCTCGCCGGTCTTGTGCGCGACGCGCGTGCCGGCCGGAAGGCCCGCGGGGATCCCGTCGTTGAAGGTCTGTCGCTCGAGCACCGCGCTCATCGCCCGTGAGGACGCAGGATCCACGGCCTCGCCGCGGGCGATGGCTGCCATGAGCGTGAGCAGCGCGCGCGCGGTGGTCGTGTTGTTGAGCCCCTGCTGGAAGGCCTTCGAGTCCTCGACTCCGCGCCGCACGTTCATGCCGTCGGCCGCCAGCGCGTGCACCGAGCGGCGGATGCTCTCGACGCCGAGGCGCTCGATGAGCAGGTTGGTCGCGAGGTTGCTGCTCACCGTGATCATGAGCTCGCTGAGCTCTCCCAGGGTGCGCGTCTGGCCGAGCGCGCGGTAGAGGTCCGCCTCGGAATCGTCGGCCGGATCGAGGCTATAGGGGGAGCCGTCCGCCAGACTGTGGAATTCGTTCCTCACGCGCAGCGGGTCCCCGAGGCTGAGCTTGCCGAGGTGCGCCTGCTCGTAGAGCCCGATGAGGACCGGCACCTTCATGGTGCTCGCCGCGTGATAGGGCTCATCGGCGCGCAGGAACCAGCCACCGCTCCCGTCGAGCAGCTGGAAGGCCACTGCCACCTGCGCGCCGCTCGCGCCGATCGTCGACTCGATACCGGGCGCCGCGGCGAGGATCGCGGCGTCGGGCTGAGCCGCGTGGACCGGCACCCCGCCGGCGAGCAAGGCAAGCAGCGACGCGCGGGCCAGCAGCGGCCACCTGGATCTCATCGCCCCGGGAACCTCCCCTCTCGCCCGCAGTCCTTATACATTAGCGTGCGCGCGGGGATCGGGGGTGGCCCCGACCGAAGTGTTATGTGCACTCCCGCTGACCGCCCGTAGCCCACCCGGAACCGTCCGTCGGGCCGCCCGGCCCGTGTGACGCAATTCCGCTTTGCGGGGGTCCTTTCTCCATTAAATTGCCGCCGCATGAAGCGGCAACCAGGGTTCACGCTGGTCGAGATGTTGGTCACGGTGACGATCGTGGCCATTCTGCTCGTCGTCGGCCTTCCCTCTTACCGGTACATCAACAACTCGAACCGCCTGGCCGCGGAGATGAACTCACTCGTGGGCGATCTGATGTACGCACGCGAGGAGGCCATCAAGGAGGGCCAGCCGGTCGCGGTGTGTGTCTCCTCGAACGGCCTGACCTGCTCGGGCGCCACCGCCTGGCAGAACGGCTGGATCGTGTTCCCCGACCCGAACGGTCAGGGCGCGAACGACGTACCCGCCTCGATCCTGCACGTCCAGCAGACCTTCACCAGCACCGATACGTTGACCTCTCCGAGCAACCCGGTGAGCGCGATCATCTTCAACCGCGAGGGCTTCGCCCAGGGCGATGGCGGCGTCGCCTTCGCGGCCACGCAGTACGACCTGCAGGATTCGACCAAGAACACCGCCTGGACGCGCTGCATGCAGATATCGGCCCAGGGACTGGTTCTGACCGAGAGCGCCAAGGCGCCGATCACGACCGGCGCCTGGGTAGGAACGTGCCCGTGAGCTGCCTGAAATCTCCCTTGTGTGCCGGCAGGCCGGCCAGCGCGCGCGGCTTTTCGCTCGTCGAGATCATGGTGGCCGTGGTCGTGATCTGCGTGGGCCTGCTCGGCATTGCCAAGATGCAGGCGCTCGCGGTGTCGAATACCTCGACGGCGCGCATGCGGGCGCTCGCCGCCTTCGAGGCGGCGAGTCTCGCCTCGATCATGCACTCGAACCGCAACTACTGGGCCAGCGCTCAGGCGGTGGCCAACTCTCCCACGACGGTCACCATCCCCGCGGGCACCACGGCTCTTGCGGGTGTCACGTTCGCGCCCTCGGGGTTCGCCCCGCAATCACTCACCGCGTGCATGACCGGCGCCGTCTCGGCGAGCCCGGTGTGCGGCCTCAACCTCGCCGACGGCGCGCAGGTACTGGCCGGGATGGACGTGACGCGCTGGGCCAACACGATGCTCGGGATGCTGCCGAACCTCACCACCACCATCACCTGCCAGGGCGCAGTGCAACCGCCGAGCTGCATCATCCAGATGCAGTGGACCGAGACGACCGGCGCGATAAGCACCTCCGAGACCTCCGGCCCCATCACCACGGAGGGCGGCGTGTTCGACTACTACACGCTGTACGTCGCGCCATGAGAGCGGCGCAACTCAGGGCGGCTGGCGGCCGCGGGCGCAGCGCGCGCGGCTTCACCATCGTCGAGCTGCTGGTGACCATCGCCATCGCGCTGTTCCTGCTCGGCGGCCTGGTGACGATCGTGATGAGCGTGCGCAGGACCTACGCCGACCAGCAGGCGCTGGTGCAGCTGCAGGACCAGCAGCGTTTCGCCATCACGCTGCTCACGGACGTCATCCAGTCGGGCGGCTACTACGACAACCCGACCGCCTCCACCAACATCAGCGCCTTCCCCGTCAGCGGCCCCTACACGACGGTAGGCCAGGCGTTCTTCGGCGTGCAGGGTGCGGGCGGGGCACCGGCCCCCGGTGACACGATCTATGTGCGCTACCGCACCGCCATCAATGACGGAATCATCAACTGCTCGGGCGGCTCGAACACCACCCTGACTCCGGATGCGGTGTACTCGAACTACTTCTACGTGAACGCCGCGACCCAGCAGCTCATGTGCGTTCTCAGCGTCAACGGCGTCGCGGGAGCGGCGGTGCCGCTGGTGAACGGGGTGGTGAACCTGCAGATCTACTACGGCGTGAAGCGCCAGACCCCGGCCACCGACTACAACGTCGATACCTACGAGCAGGCCAACGCCGCGACCGACGACTGGCTGAAGGTCAGCTCCGTGCGCGTGCTCGTCACCTTCCTCAATCCGCTGTACGGCGCGCCCAACCAGCCGGTGAAGCAGCTCAACCAGTACATAACGGTCGAGCGGGTCATCCAGGTGATGTCCCGCGCAGGGGACTACACGTGAGCGAGGCTTTCAAGGTGCGGCAGAGCGTGCGGCCGCCGCGCGCGCTGCAACGCGGGGTGGCGCTGATCTCGGCGCTGCTGCTGCTCATGATCATCACCATCCTGGCGCTCAGCATGTTCCGCAGCTTCCCCACCCAGGAGAAGATCGCCGGCAACGTGCGCGAGAAGGAGCGCGCGTTCCATGCGGCCAACAGCGCGCTGCAGTACGCCGAGTACTGGCTGATGGCCGGCAACAACATCGCCAGCGGCGACGTCGTGTGTGGCGCCGAAGCGCCGCCGCTGCCGACGGCGCCCATCGATCAGGGGCAGATCTGCTCCAACGTGCTGTACACCTACCCGCCGGCGGCCCCCGGCCTGATCGCCAACGTCAACAATGTCCCGTGGGTGGTCGGCGGCGGCACTACGGCGAATGTCGGCATCCAGTACGTCCCCAACGGCATGCCCGTGCAGTCGGGCACCGGCGTGAGCACGGTGGGCACCGACACGACTTACTACTCTGCTCCTGTTTACTACATCGCGGACCTCGGCGCGGCCGGCGACGGCCAGGGCGAGGCCTACCAGATTGACGCCTACGCTTACGCCGGCTCGGCCGCTACGGTCGCGGTCGTCGAGAGCATCTACGAGGTTGCTCAGGGCGTCGTTAACCGGACGGGTGAATAAATGAACCGCAACAGCTTCATCGTCGCTGCCGCCGCCATTGCGGCCCTGGTGCTGCCCCTGGCCGCGCCGGCGCAGACCACGGTCAGCGAGGACTTCACCGGTACCACGACCACCAACAGCTGGTGGTACTTCAACGGCGCGTGTCTGACCGCCGGCACGACAGCGGGCTCCGAGCCCTCCGGCACCACCGGGGGTCAGATCCCCGGCTGCACCGCGGACTCGTACTACAGCCAGAACCTCGTCGGCGGCTACAACGGCGTCACGGGCTCGACCCAGACGCTCCCGGATCCCTGCACGACCTCGAGCAGCGGCGTGACGACCTGCCACGGCGCGCTGCGCTTCACGAACGGAGTGTGGACCGGCACGGGCTGCACGCAGGGTAACGGCAGCAAGTGGTGCGGCGGCTTCAGCCAGAACGGCGCGATCATCTCCGCGAGTCCCTTCCCCACCGGCCAGGGCATCGCGGTCACCTTCAAGACCGTCACCTACCGCGGCGACAGCGGCGGCTCGTCCGACTCCGACGGCGCGGACGGCATGAGCTTCTTCCTCATGGACGCGACC
>JASHVF010000218.1 GCA_030039615.1 Gammaproteobacteria bacterium
TCGCCGGCCTCGTCAGGATCGTCGTCGCCGCCCGCCTGCACCATGCTTTCCTCCGCCCGCAGTCGTGAAAAGTATATAGTCACGCGCGCTGCCGAACGGCTCCTTGGGCCCCCACCGTCCGTATAGTGAAGATCCTGATCAGCAACGACGACGGCTTTCGCGCGCAAGGCATCCGCCGGCTGCGGGAGGCGCTCGCGACGCTCGCCGAGGTGACCGTGGTAGCCCCGGACCGCAACAAGAGCGGCGCGAGCAACTCGCTCACCCTCGACGTGCCGCTGCGTGTGTTCGAGTCCGAGCCCGGCGTGTACTTCGTGCCGGGCACGCCCACCGATTGCGTGCATCTTGCGATCTCGGGGCTGTTCGACTTCGAGCACGACATGGTGGTCTCGGGCGTCAACGACGGCCCAAATCTCGGCGACGACGTGCTGTATTCCGGCACCGTGGCCGCGGCTCTCGAGGGGCGCTTCCTCGGCCTGCCGACCATCGCGGTGTCGCTGTGCACCGGCGGCGGTGTCGGCGGTCATTTCGAGACCGGGGCGGAAGTGGCGCGCCTGCTGGTGGCGCAGCTGCTGAAGAAGCCGCTCGAGTCCGCCCTGATCCTCAACGTCAACGTCCCCGACGTGCCGCTCGCGCAGCTGCGGGGTTTTCGCGCCAGCCGCCTGGGCTACCGCCATCGCTCCGCCCCGGTGATGCGGGCGCAGGATCCGCGCGGCCGCCCGGTGTACTGGGTGGGGCCCGCCGGGCCGGAGCAGGACGCCGGTCCCGGCACCGACTTCGATACCGTGGCGCGCGGCTACGTGTCGGTGACGCCGCTGCAGGTCGACCTCACGCGCCACGGGGCGCTGCCCGCGGTGAGCGGTTGGCTGGAAGGCGTCGATGACTGACCTGCGCCTCGCGGGTATCGGCATGACGTCGGCGCGCACCCGCGATCGCCTGGTGCAACGGCTGCGCGAGCAGGGCATCGCCAATCTCAGCGTGCTCGACCGCATCCGCAACGTGCCGCGTCATATCTTCGTCGACGAGGCGCTCGGCAGTCGCGCCTACGAGGACACCGCACTTCCGATCGGCTTCGGCCAGACGATCTCCCAGCCTTACATCGTGGCGCGCATGACGGAGGCGTTGCTCGAGGGCGGCCCGCTCGATAACGTGCTCGAGGTCGGTACCGGCTGTGGCTACCAGACCGCGGTGCTGGCGCCGCTCGTCACACATCTCTACACCATCGAGCGCATCGAACCGCTGCTGTCGCGGGCCCGCGAGCGGTTGAAGGAGCTCGGGATCCGGAATGTCCGCTTCCGCCATGGCGATGGCTCGCTCGGCTGGAAGGCGCACGCGCCGTTCGACGGCATCCTGGTGGCGGCGGCACCGCTCACGGTCCCTGAGACGCTCGTCAGGCAGCTGAAGGTCGGCGGGCGGCTGATCGTCCCGCTCGGCCCGGAGGGAGAGCAGGAGCTGGTGCGCCTGACGCGCCGTGAGCAGCGCGTCGAGCGCGAGTCACTCGGCTCGGTGGCGTTCGTCCCGCTCCTGGGGGGCGTCGTGTGACTGGCAATAATGTACTTGAATTAAATTGTTTAATATAATGATTTTAAACGATTTAATTACGGCGCGGATCACCGATGAAAATCCACGCAGGCGCTGATTTCCGCGTAGAAATACGGCGGCAGCGAGGCTGCGCTTCGCCGGGTGTGCGCGCCGCGCGGGAAAAGTCCTTGCCTGTCAAGGCGCTTGCGCAGGTATCTCGGACGTGTTTACCATGCACGCCCTGTCTCTCGACCACGACAGCAATGGGGAGGGCGATCACCAGAAGGCACAGGGAGGAGGGAGTTCGCAACAAGAGCAATAACGATCCAAAGAAAAACAAGAAAAGTGCAATCGTTCGAGTCTGTCAGCTTCGAATGGTTGTTTGGTTGGTTGAGCCTCCCCCTGTGTCTTCTGCCGATCGTCTTTCCCGCGCCGCGGCGCGCTAACGAATAAAGAGCCCCGCGGCCACCCGCCGCCCCTCCTGTACCAGCACGTTGAACGTCCGGCACGCGGCGCCAAGCTGCATCGTTTCCAGTCCCACTCCGTGCGCGCCAAGCAGCGCGCGAATCTCCCCCGGCGGAAACCGCTGCACTGCACCGCTGCCGAGCAGCACCAGCTCCGGCGCGAGCGAGAGCAGTGCTTCGCAGTGAGCGGCCGTGAGTTCGGCGAAGCTCTGCGGCTCCCACTGCGTGATCAGCGTGTCGGCGGTCACGATGCAGCTGCCGCGCACGCTGTGCGCGCCGATGCGCACCTCGGCGTCCGAATAGCCGCGGATCAGATGGCTGGCAACGCCGGGTTCGAGGGTGAACTTCACGGGCGGTACGATACTGCCCATGAGCGCAGCCGTCATAGTCATCGCCGACCTCTACCTCGAGGCGGGGAAGCTCCCCACCGCGGCGCATGCGGAGCTTAAGACGCTGCCGGCGCTCGAGCATGCCGCTCGCTTCGGCGAGCGGCAGCGGCTCCCCGACGGCTGGCGTCCGTGGCTCGCCCGCTGGCTCGGCCGCCCGGATCTGGCGCGGCTGCCGGCGGCGGACATCGCCGCCGCGTCCCTCGATGCGGCCTCCGGCGCGACCCACTGGATCGCCACCCCGGTCGAGCTGCTGGCGGGACTGACGCGCGTGCATCTCGAGCGGCGCGGAATCATCCGCCTGGCGGAGCCGGAGCAGGCGGCCTACGCCGCAGCGTTTCAGCGCAGCTTCGCGGACCCGGCGCTGCGCCTTCAGCCGCTCGGCGACGGACAGCTGCTGCTCACCACTCCGGGACTCATGGCGGTGAGCACCACCGAGCCGGCCCGCTGCGCGGGCGGCGAGCTCGCGGTCCCGCACGGTCCGGCCGCGGCGCCGCTGCTGCGCCTCATGGCGGAGATCGAGATGTGGCTGCACGGCGAGCCGCTGAACGATGCGCGGCGCGCGCGTGGCCTGCCCCCGGTCACCGCGCTCTGGCTGTGGGGAGCCACGGGCGC
>JASHVF010000219.1 GCA_030039615.1 Gammaproteobacteria bacterium
GCAGCGTGATGGCGGCCGCGACGATCACGGCCTGCCAGCCCCAGAAGGTGAAGGCCGCCAGCTTGTCGCCGAAGAGGCGTACGTGGCAGGTGCGCTGCACGCAGTAGTAGGACGAGGCGAACAGCGCGCAGCCGCCGAAGGCGAAGATGACCGCATTGGTGTGCAGCGGTCGCAGCCGGCTGTAGGTGAGCCACGGAATGTCGAAGTTGAGCGCCGGCCAGTAAAGCTGGGCGGCGATCAGTACGCCCACCGCCATGCCGACGATGCCCCACACGACAGTCATGATCGCGAACTGGCGTACGACCTTGTCGTTGTACGTCTCGGTCAGATACATGAATCCATCCCTCCGCTCCGCTGAAGCGCCCGCCAGGCGCAGAGCTTCGTTGCCGCAGTGGCGGCCGCGCGCAGCAGACCATCTTCCGGGCGCGGCACCTATAAGGAGTTGTGCTTAGGACGCGCGTCCGGCAATGCCGCGATGCGGTCGCGGCGGCGGGCTCGGGAGGGCGCGCTACCGGGCGCTAGCGGCGCGCGCGCCGCGCCGCACGCGTGTCAGTCTCGGCAGGGGGCGCATTGGTGAGCGGCCCGATCTGCGCGACGATGGCATCGAGCGTCGGCGGCTGCCCGCGCTGGTGCGTGTCGATGGCGGCACGCATGGCCGCCAGGTGTGCCGGCGTCGTGCCGCAGCAGCCGCCGATGATGCGCGCGCCGGCATCGATCGCGAGACGCGCGTAACTGGCCATCAGCTCCGGTGTACCGGAGTAAACCGCCTGCGTACCTTCGAAATGCGGTACGCCGCAGTTGCCCTTGGTGACGAGCGGAAAGGGCGCGGCGTGCATCTGCAGGAGGGATACGAGTATGTCCGGCGCACCAACGCCGCAGTTGGCCCCGATGGCAAGCGGCGGCATGGCCTGCGCGGCTACCGTCGCGGCGGCGCGGGCCGGCAGCAGGCCCATCATCGTGCGGCCCGCGGTGTCGAAGGAGTAGGTGACGACGTATGGCAGGCCGACGGCGGTTGCGCTCTCGGCCGCGCAGTTGGCCTCCTCGGGCGCCGACATGGTCTCGATCCAGGCGACGTCGGCACCGCCGTCGCGCAGGCCTTCGAGCTGCACGCGGAAGGAGGCGAGCGCCGCCTCCCGGGTCAGATTTCCCAGAGGCTCGAAGAGCTCGCCGGTCGGGCCGACGGAGCCCGCTACCACGATGGGGCGCGGGGCGGCGTCGGCCACGCGGCGCGCCAGCTCGGCGGCGCGCTTCGCCAGTTCATAGGCGCGACCTGCGGCGTTGTGGAGCTTCAGGCGGTGCGGATTGCAGCCGAAGGTGTTCGTCAGGATGATGTCAGCGCCCGCATCCACGAACCGCTGGTGCAGTCCGATCACCTCATCCGGCCGCTCGGTATTCCAGAACTCGGGCGGCTCCCCGGAGGCGAGGCCGGCCTCGAAGTAGTTCGTGGCGGTCGCGCCGTCGGCGAGCAGCACGCGCTGGCGCGCGAGCAATTCGGAAAGTCCTGTACGCATCAGAACGTGAGGCGGCCGCCGATGTATTCAGAGCGCCCGAGTGTCCCATACTGGTAGGCCACTTCGTAATGGCGGTCGGTCAGGTTCTCGACCCGCGCGTACAGCTCGAAGCTCTTGCTGATGGCGAGCGACGCACGCAGGTCGAGCAGCACGTAGCCCCCGAGCCTGATCTGGTTCGCGGCATCATCGAAGCTCGGACCGGAGTAGCGCACCGCGACCGCGGTGCTGAGCTTCACGGGCCAGAGGTAGCTGACGGTCGCGTTGCCCACGTCGGCCGGCCGCCGCGGCAGCTCGTTGCCATAGGTGGCCGAGCCGAGAGAGCGATCCTCGGTGTCGATCCAGCTGTAGTTGGCGGAGAGCGACAGCCGCTCGGTCGCCTTGAACGAGCCGACCAGCTCGACACCCTGCGCGAAGGTGCGTTGGATGTTGGCGTAGTACCCGAAGGGCTCGGTCGCACACAGCGGACTCGGCGTCGAGCAGTCGAAGAAGTTGATCAGGTCGTTGCTGGTGCGTTGAAAATAGGTGGCCGAGACGACCAGGTGATCCGCGAGCGCGTGATGCTCGACGCCCGCGTCCCAGCTGTTGGAGGTCTCGGGCAGCAGCGCTGGATTGCCGTAGCTGCTGTAGAGCTGGTAGAGCGATGGTGCCTTGAAACCCTGCCCGAAGCTCGCGCGCAGCACGGTGTCCTGGTCCGGCAGCAGCCACGCCGCGGCGAACTGCCCGGTGCTGTGCCCGCCGTAGACATCGTGATGATCGTAGCGCTCGCCGGCGGTCAGGTTGAGTCCGGGCAGCACTTCGTACTGCAGCTGCGCATAGCCGCTGTCGATGACCACCCCCGTGTTGATGTTGGGTGTGAAAGGACTCGCGGAGTTGATGGTCGAGTGCTCGTTCTGGGCGCCGAAAACCAGCTGGCCGGCGCTCGAGAACTGCCAGTTTCCCTGATACTCCTCGCGGAGGTTGCGTCCGAATCCGTAGAAGGTCTCGGTGGTCGGATAGCCGTAGTTTGCGGGTGCATCCGGGTCGTAATTGCGCGTCTCGGAGCCGGTGTACTGTACCGAGAGCCGGTTGGTGAACGTATGATCCGGCGAGTGCCAGGTGAGGCCCGCATAGCCGATGCCCTGTTGCGTCTTGCCGTACTCATTGTCATCGCCGAACGTGCCGGTAGGCGTGTCGTAGCCATCGAAGTCCGAGCGCGCCGACACGACATAGCCGCGAAAATCGAGCTCGAGATCCGGCATCAGCTCATAGCGCAGCTGGCCGGAGCCGCCCGCGATCTGGCTGGCGCAGTCACGCCGCCCGCCGAGATACTCATCGAACGTAGGGATGCCGCTGGTGCCGTAGTAGTTGCCGGCGACGCGCCACATGAGCGCATCCGAGATGCCGCCGAGGGCGAGGGTGCCGTCGCCGGTATCGTGCGAGCCGCCTTCGAGACTCGCACTGCCCCCGGCCGTCCGGGTCGGGTCGGCGGTGACGATGTTGATGACGCCGCCGATCGCATCGCTCCCGTAGAGCGTCGATTCGGCGCCACGCAGGATCTCGATGCGCGAGATATCGCCGATCATGAGGTTCTCAAAGTCGAAGCCGCCGGCGGGGAGCGAGGGGTCGGTCATCTTGACGCCATCGATGATGACGACCGTCTGGTCGCTCTCCGCGCCGCGGATGAAGACCGAAGTCGGCTGGCCGACACCGCCGTTGCGCGCCACCGTGATGCCGGGAGTTTGTTGCAGCAGGTCGGAGGCGACGGTCGCCTGGCTCTGCTGGATGTCCTCGTCGGTGAGCACCGTGACCGAGTTGCCGACCTTCGAGAGCGGCTCCGGGGCGCGGTTCGCCACCACCACGACTTCCTGGAGCGAGGTCGCCGACTCTGTGCTCTGGGGTGTGGTTTGTGCAGGCGCTTCGCCCGCAAAGAAGATGAAAGACACGGCGGTCAGCGCCGAAACGACTGGCTTTTTCACGGCCGAACTCCCCGGTTGCGCACATCCAAAGGATCGCGGGGAGGAGGTCGGTCGATGCGCTGCGACTACGACGCCTGCCACGCGGCCCGTGTCGCCACTCGGTTAGTTCCGCTCGCGCAGCACGCCCCGGCTGCTCGATTGGGCGACCGCGACAAGCAGGTCTCCTGGCTAGCGGCCTCGGCCTCGCATCACCTTCCCGGATTTGATCCAGTGGTCTTCGATGCGTGGCATACCGCGTACAGTTGCGGGGGCAGCCCGGGCTTCACCCGAGTTCCCGTTTAATCCCCCGGAGGGGAACTTGTCGCGCGCCGAGAAGGTGCCTCAACGCGATGATCGAGTCAACCGTGAGAGGAGGGAAGCCGATGTGATCGGTGCAAGCGGACGTCGTCCGGCGGCCTGCGTCATGGTGTGCGGCACCAGCAGCGGGGCCGGAAAGAGCCTGCTCACGACAGCCCTGGCGCGGTACTACGCCCGCCGCGGCCTCAAGGTCGCGCCCTTCAAGGCGCAGAACATGAGCAACAACGCCCGGGTGGTGGCGGGGGGCGAGATGGGCAGCGCCCAGTATTTTCAGGCGCTGGCGGCGCGTTGCACGCCCGAGGTGCGCATGAACCCCGTTCTGCTGAAGCCCGAAAGCGACACGCACAGTCAGGTCATCCTGCTCGGCCAGCGCGACGAGCGGCTGTCGCGGATGGATTGGCGGCAGCGCTCGGGGCAGCTGTGGCCGATCGTGCTCGAGTGCCTCGAGGATCTGCGTGCCGGGCACGACGTGCTGGTGATCGAAGGCGCAGGCTCACCGGCGGAGATCAACCTGCAAAGCTCCGACCTCGTGAACATGCGCGTCGCGCGGGCGGCGCAAGCCGCCACTCTGCTCATCTGCGATATCGATCGGGGCGGCGCCTTTGCGCACCTCTACGGCACCTACCAGCTGCTGTCATCCGAGGACCGCCGGCTCATCCGCGGGTTTGTGCTCAACAAATTCCGCGGCGACCCGACTCTGCTGGCGCCCGGCCCGGAGAAGCTTGAGGAGCTGACCGGAGTGCCCACCATCGGCGTGCTGCCCATGTGGCGCGAGCACGGCCTCTCGGAAGAGGACGGGGTCTACGACCCGCCGCCGGGGGGCGCCGGACTTTCGATCGTCATCGTCTCCTATCCGCGCATCAGCAACCTCGATGAGTTCAACGCGCTCAAGGGTCTCGCGGGCGTAGCACTCAGCTGGGCGCACGATGCGGATGCGATCGCCTCAGCGGATCTCCTCATATTGCCGGGATCGAAGCACGTCGCGAACGACCTCGCCTGGCTCGAGGCGAGGGGCATGACGGAGCCGATCAGACGGCACGCGGCGGCGGGGAAGCCGACGCTGGCGGTGTGCGGCGGATTGCAGATGCTCGGGCACGAGATCCGCGACCCTGCAGGGGTCGAGGGCGAGGCCCGGGGCCTCCGGCTCCTGCCGCTCGTCACGTCTCTCGCGGAGCACAAGCACTACGACCGCGCTGCCTACCGGTTCCTGCGGCTCGAGGGGTTCTGGGCGCGCCTGACGGGCATCACCTACGAGGGCTACGAGATCCGACACGGGCGGACGGTGACGACCTCAGCGGGTGAAGCGGGAGATCTGCTGGCGGCGTTGCCCGAGGACCGCGGCTGGCAGAGCGGCTCAACCCTCGGACTCTACACACACGGGCTGTTCGAGAACGCCGCGGTGTTACAGGCGCTCTTTGGCGCGAGCACCCGCTCGCACGAGCAGACCTTCGAGGGCCTCGCCGATTTCATCGAGCGTCACATCGGCGAGCGCGCGCTGCTCGCCCTGCTTCAATGAGCTTGCGGCACGACCTTGGCGAAAAAGTCGTAAATCCCGGTGTCGCCCATGCGGCGGGCGTTGGCCAGCTCCCCCGCCCTGGTGGCATAGAGCACCTGGTCGGTCGCCGACACCACGACCGCCGCCGGAATTCCCTTCTCAATCGGGTTACCGTATTGCCGCGCGACATCCAGATGCTTGTCGAAGTTGCCGATATCGACCTTCACCACCACGAAGCGCGATTCGATCAGCGCAGCGCTCGAGGCGTGCATGGCCCGATCGAGCGCGCGGCAGTCCTCGCACCAGTTGGCGCCGAAGACGATCAGCACGTCTTTATGCTCCGTCTGCGCCGCGCCGAGTGCGCGCTGCAGATCGGCGCGCGGGTCGGCCTGCTCGTCGTAGGGAGCCGGTGCCGCCGCCCAGGCCGTCAGCGACAGTGCCGCGCAAAGAAGCAGCGATAGGGGCGCTTTCATTCGAGAGTCTCCAGGGGTCACGAGGCGCGCAGGCTATGGTAGCGCAGCGTGGCCCTAGACGCGCCAGCGGCGTTGCTCCCCGACCGGCAGATCATGAGCGGCGAGGAAGGCCGCGAGCCGCAGTTCCTCGCCCTCGCGTCCGGCGCCGGCGCGGATGAGATGACGGGGCGGGAGCGCTACGCCCGCGCGCTCGAGCAGCTGCGACAGACGGCGCCAGTGAAGCGTATCGGCCGCCTTGCCGTGGATCCCGATCGCGACCACCGCGTAGCCGTGGTGCGCGTATTCTTTTATCTGATCGCAGATCACTGCGAGCAGCGGGCCGTACCTGCCCGGCGGCGGCAGCTGCAACACACCGTAGCCGCTTGAGTCCAGCACCTCGAGCACGTCGGGGAGCCTCCGGCGTCGCGGTGAGGGCGGATTGACCAGGCCGTCGGGCACCAGCGCCATCCGCCAGCCGCGCGCGTCCCGGCTCATTTCGTCACCCGGCGCTTGCGGCGCGAGTGCGCGGGGCGCGCGCGGCCGTCGAGGAACTGCTCGAGGTCGCGCCGCGCGCCCGCCTCGTCGAAGCGGCCCATGTCGAGCGCCCAGCCGGTAGCCGGTAAAGGTGGCAGGCCGCGGCGCGCGAGCTCGGCCTCCAGCTCCTCGATCCAGATGCCCCGGCGCGGCACGATATCCCAGTCGTCCTGCGGCCGGTTCGGCCGCCCGCCCCAGTCGGGCTTGCTGGAGGTGAAGCGCACCCCGGTCGAGGGGCTGCCGTCGAGTCCGATGAGGATCACCTCGGCGCCGCGGCGCAGGTGGTGCTCGATGAGCGGCGCGATGGCCTGCGCGAGGCGCTGGCAGTGCGCGCGATAGGCGGGAGTGTCGTACTGCTCGTAGACCGCCCACCAGCGCCGCACGCCGGCGAACGCCAGCTCCGGGCAGGGGAGCTGCAGCAGCTCGTAGCCGCGGCTGCGCAGCGACTCGACGACCGGACTCACCACGCCGCGATAGTTCGCGCCCTCGCAGACCTTGGCATTCTGGTTGAGCAGGCAGTGGGCGATCAGCGCCACCTTGGGTGTCTTCGCGTCCATCGCGGCGCATCAGGCGTGCTGTGCTCGCCAGTGCTCGGCGACGGCGGCGCGCGTGCACAGCCACACGCCTTCGTGACGCTGCATGTGCTCGATGAGGCGCGCCAGCGCGCCGATGCGCCCCGGCCGCCCGATGATGCGACCGTGCAGACCGACGCTCATCATCCGCGGCCGACCCTGAGAGCCGGCGCGGTACAGCCAGTCAAAAGCATCGCGGCAATAGCTGAAGAACTCCTCGCCGGTCCCGAAGTCGCCGCCGCGCTGCAGGCGGCTGTCGTTGTTGTCGAAGCTGTAGGGTATGACGAGGTGGCGCCGACCTGCGACCAAAGTCCAGTAGGGCAGATCGTCGTTGTAGGCGTCGCTGTCATAGAGGAAGCCGCCGGTCTCGACGACCAGGCGGCGGGTGTTGGGACCCGGACGGCCGGTGTACCAGCCGACGGGTCGCTTACCCGTGAGGCGGGTGATGGTCTCGACGTTGAGGCGCATGTGCTCGCGCTCCACCTGCTCGGGCACGAACTGGTAGTCCATCCAACGGTGTCCGTGACAGGCGACCTCGAGGCCGCTCGTGGCAATCTCGGCGGCCGCCTCGGGGTTGCGCTCGAGCGCGAGCCCGACGGCGTACACGGTGGCGGGCGCGCCTGCGTCCTTGAGGACCCGCAGGATCTCCCGGAAGCCGACCCGGCTGCCGTACTCGAACAGCGACTCGACGTTGAGATTCCGCGCCCCGGGCAGGGGCTCGACGGCACCCAGGTCGGTGAGCACGCACTCCGACTGCGCATCGCCCTCGAGCACGCAGGCTTCGCCGCCCTCCTCGTAGTTCAGCACCAGCGAGACGGCGATGCGCGCCTCACCCGGCCAGTGCGGATGGGGCGGGCGGGACCCATAGCCGATCAGGTCGCGCGGGCAGGGCTCGCGCGCGCTCACGGGGCTTCACCGCGCGCGCCTGCGGCGCGCTCGGCC
>JASHVF010000220.1 GCA_030039615.1 Gammaproteobacteria bacterium
GGACGTGCTGCTGCACCTGCGGTACCGGGGACCCAATACCATTCCCTGCGACGCGCGGCTGCGCAAAGGCGAGGAGATGGGCTGGTTCCAGCACGGCTCGACCATGATCGCCTTTGCGCCGCCGGGCGTGGTGCTGGCAGGCGGACTCGGACACGGCAGCGTGATCCGCATGGGTCAGCCGCTGCTCAGTCTCGCGCGCGCCGTCTCGTGAGCGAGGTCGCAGTCATCACCGGCACCACGCACGGGATCGGCCGCGTCACGAGCCGCGAGCTCGCGCGCGCCGGCAGGACCGTGGTGATGCTGTGCCGCGACGTCGCGGCCGCCGGCGAGGTGCGCGACGAGATCATACGCGATGTTCCGCGCGCCAAAGTCGAGGTGGTGCACTGCGATCTCGCCTCGCTCGGCTCGGTACGCGAGGCCGCAGCAGCCGTGCGCCGCGCTTACCCGCCGCTCGGACTCCTCATCAACAACGCCGGCATCGTAAGCACCCGCCGCCGCACTTCGATCGATGGCTTCGAGCTCACATTTGCGACCAATCATCTGGGTCCGTTCCTCCTCACGAGCCTGCTGTCGGATCATCTGGACGGAGCGGCACGCATCGTCGTCGTCGCGTCCCGGGTTCATTACGACGGCCGCCTGGATCTCGATGCGGTCACCGACCGCCGTGCGCGCTACCGGCCCACCGCCGCCTACGCCCGCTCCAAGCTCGCCAACGTCATGCATACGTTCGCGCTCGCGCGCCGCCTGGAAGGCAGCGGCATCAGCGTCAACTGCCTGCACCCGGGCGTGGTGGCCACGAACCTGCTGCCGCCGTGGCTGCGGGCCATCAAGCCGCTCTTCACCCGCGTGATGTTCGATCCCGAGCGCGGTGCGCGCACGACCACGTACCTCGCGCTCGATGAGGGCGTCGCGGGCACCACGGGTCGTTATTTCGATGAGTGCCAGCTGCCGCGTCCCGCTTCCTCGCTCGCGAACGACGTCGCACTGCAGGAGTCGCTGTGGAACACGAGCGCAAAGTGGACCGCGGCGCCACACTGACCGCTGAACCCTGCTCACCCTGACGGAGAGGTCGCCATGCCGGAGAACGCCCGATCGTTACCGCCGCCGCTCAAGCCCCTCGGCGAAGCCCTGCTGTTCGCGGGCAATTTCCTGCTCCATCCGAACATGCTGGGCTCGATCATCCCGAGCTCGCGTTTTCTGGTGGACCAGGTCCTGGAGCCGGTCGACTGGGCCCGCGCCCGCGTGCTCGTGGAATACGGGCCCGGCGTCGGCACCTTCACCGGCGAGATCCTGCGCCGCATGCGCAGCGACGCGCACCTCGTCGCCATCGAGACCAATCGCGACTTCGTGCGGTTCCTGCGCAAGAGCCTGCCGGACCCGCGGCTGCACGTCGTCCACGACTCGGCCGCCGAGGTGCAGCGGGTTCTGAGTCAGCTCGCTCTTCCGGCGCCGCGCTACATCATCTCCGGGATTCCGCTCGGCAGCATGCCGGAGGCGGTGCGCACCGACATCGCGGCGAAGACCCGCGCGGCACTCGAGCCGGGTGGCGCGTTTCTCGTCTACCAGTTCACCGCCCGGGCTCTTCCCGCGCTGCAGCGCACGTTCGGCGCCGTGCGGCGCGGTTTCGAGATCCGCAACTTTCCGCCGGCGCAGCTGTTCCTGTGCACGGAGCTGGGTGAGTAGGGCCGCGCGCTTTGCGACGCCGGTGAGGATCACCCGGCATCAACGCTCGCCGTGGAGTCGCTCGGTCTGCTCATAGGCGCTCTCGAACAGCAGGCTGATGAGGCGCACGATCTGCGGATTCCAGAAGTCGTCATGGTCCGCCATGATGTGCTTGTCGACGGCGACCGACCACGCGGGCATGTACGACGGGGGCGGCGGGTGCAGATCCGCCGGGTCAAAGGTCAGGACCAGCCCCTGCCAACGGTTGGAATTCGCCGGATCCGTTTTCACATTCAGATTGCTGAACGGGCAATAGCTCTTGGGGCCACTGGGTGCGGCCGCCACGCAGCTATCGGTATTGTCACTCTGCGTCGACAGGGCTAACCGGTGGGTGCGAAAGGCCTTCACCCAGCCGGTGGCTTCAACCTGCTCGCGCGACTCGTCCGGCGACAGAGTCTGCGAGAAGCGCGTCGAGACCCAGCGAAAGATGGGAAACGTGGTGCCGGTTGCCCAATCCCCCAGGCTCTGGAGCGTCACCACGGTGGGTATCTGGGGAGCAGAGCCGGACTCCCCGGCGCATTGTCCGGCGTAGCCGGCGTCTCCGAAGTAACCCGGACGGTTCATGGCGGTATTGAAGAAGGAGCGGTAGCGCGCGCCCTCGAATGCCGGGTTGAGCAGAATCGTCATGTCGCCGAAGCCGTACGCGCGCTCGCAGTCGCCGACGTTGAGGCCCGATTCCAGGCGTCCGACGAACGCCTGAAAGTCGATGAGCGCACCGAAGCTGTGGCCCATGGACAGCATGTGCACCGTTCCGCAACCGGCGGATTGGCGGCTGCCGTGACAGCTGTTGTCGAGATAAAACTGATTGAGGAAAGCGAACAGCTCGTGCACGCCGCCCTTGGAGATGCTGTCCGCGGCGAGCTTGCGATCCCATACGTTGACGTACGTATCGAACGAGTCTCCAC
>JASHVF010000221.1 GCA_030039615.1 Gammaproteobacteria bacterium
CGCAGGTGCTGTGGCTCGCCGCGCGCGCGGCGCCCGCGCAGCAACCCGCGGTCGGGAGCGGCGATGCCAACGGCGAGTGAGCCGGTGATGGCCGCGATGCGCCAGGCGCTCGAGCGGGCCTTCGCGCCGGCGACGCTCGAGATCGTCGACGACGGCGCGCGGCACGCCGGTCACGCCAACGCCGGCCGCGGCCACTATCGGCTGCTGCTGGTGTCGGATGCCTTCCGCGGTCGCGCCGCGCTCGAACGCCATCGCATGGTGTACGCCGCGCTCGGCTCGCTGCTCACGACTTCGGTGCACGCGCTCAACATCACCGCGCGCACTCCTGACGAGAACGACTGACCCCTTCCCACAACCGGAACCGAAGCTATGACCATGCACCTCTCGCGTCTCCTCCCGCTGACCGCGGCCCTCGCGCTCGCCCTCAGCGCCTGCCAACCCAAGGCGAGTGCGCCGGCCGACACCTCGCCGGCGGTGGCCACCGTCAACGGTCAGCCGATCAGCCGGGCCTTCTACGAGTATTACGTGAAGAGCCTGAGCGGCAAGACCTCCGCCGACCTCGCACCCGACATCCGCGCCAAGCTGCTCGACAACATGATTCACGGCGAGGTGATCGCGCAGGAGGCCGTCAAGGAAGGCCTCGACAAGAGCGGCGACACGCCCTACGTGCTCGAGCTGTCGCGCCTGCAGGTCCTCGGGCAGTCGCTCGGCGAGCACTTCCTCAAGGACAAGAAGCCGACGGATGCGGACCTGCATGCCGAGTACGACGCCTACGTGGCCGCCGCTCCCAAGCTCGAATACCACGCCCGCCACATCCTGGTGGCCACCCAGCCGTTCGCCGACAAGGTCGTGCAGCGGCTCGAGCGCGGCGAGAAGTTCGAGGACCTGGCCAAGGCCGAGTCCATGGATCCCTCCAAGACCAACGGCGGGGACTTGAGCTGGATCCGTCCCGAGCAGGTGCCGCCGGAATTCATGAAGGCGGTCGCGGCGCTGAAGCCCGGCGAATACTCCAAGACGCCGGTGCAGACGCCCTTCGGCTGGCACGTCGTGCAGCTGGTCGAGACGCGTCCGATCACGCCGCAGTCCTTCGAGGAGCGCAAGCAGCGCATCGAGCAGGAGCTCGACCG
Organism: Gammaproteobacteria bacterium; assembly: GCA_030039615.1. GTDB lineage: Bacteria > Pseudomonadota > Gammaproteobacteria > Steroidobacterales > Steroidobacteraceae > 13-2-20CM-66-19. Next base: position 1,128 of record JASHVF010000221.1, read on the forward strand.
CAAGAAGTTCAAGGACTACATCGACGAGCTGATGCGCACCGCTCAGGTCACCAAGACGCCCGATCAGGGCGGCCCGGGCCCGGCCGCTCCCGCGCCCGCCCTGGCGCCGGCGACTCCGGCCGCACCGGCGAGCACGCCGCCCGCCAAGAACTGACGGCAGCCCTAGCCGCGCAGCAAGGCGCGCAGCTCGTCTTCGTCGAGAACCCGGACTCCAAGCTCGCGCGCGCGCGCGAGCTTGGAGCCGGCCTCGCTCCCGGCCACCACGTAGCTGGTCTTCTTCGAGACGCTGCCGGCCACCTTCGCCCCGCGTGCGGCGAGCGCCTCGGCGGCCTCCTCGCGCGTCATGGTGGCGAGCGTGCCGGTGAGCACGAAGGTCTTCCCGGCGAGCGTGCCCGTGGCAGCCTCACCGGGGGCCTTCGGCATATCAGGCCATCTCACACCTTTGTCTCGTAACACCTTGATAACGTTGCGGTGATCTTTCGAGGCGAAGAAGGCCGCAACCTCGGCAGCGACGACCGGGCCGACGTCCTCGACCTGCTGGATCTGCGCCTCGTCCGCCGCCATCAGCGCCTCCAGCGTGCCGAAGTGGCGCGCGAGCGCGAGCGCGGTCGCCTCCCCGACGTCGGGGATTCCCAGCCCGTAGAGCAGGCGCGGCAGGGTCGTCTCGCGGCTGGCGCCGATCGCCGCGACGAGATTCGCAGCGGACTTCTCCCCCATGCGCTCGAGCCCCGCGAGCTGTTCCGTGGTGAGCGCGTAGAGATCGGCCGGCGAGCGCACCAGCTCGTGCTCCACCAGCTGCTCGACCACCTTGTCGCCGAGCCCCTCGATGTCGAGCGCGCGACGGCTGGCGAAGTGCCGCAGCGCCTCCTGGCGCTGCGCGCGGCAGGTGAAGCCCCCGGTGCAGCGCGCCACCGCCTCACCCTCGGCGCGCAGCACGCGCGAGCCGCACACCGGACAGCTCGCCGGCAACTGCACTTCAGGCGAGGCCGGCTCGCTCGGCCGCCGCGGATTCATCGGCCGCTTCTCGAGCACGACGCTCACCAGCTCCGGAATCACATCCCCCGCGCGGCGCACGATCACGGTGTCGCCCACCCGCACGTCCTTGTGATGCACCTCGTCGATGTTGTGCAGCGTCACGTTGCTCACCGTCACCCCGCCGACGAATACCGGCTCGAGGCGCGCGATGGGGGTGAGCGCGCCGGTGCGGCCGACGTTGAACTCGATGCCACGCACCACTGTCACGGCTTCCTCAGCGGGAAACTTGTGCGCGATCGCCCAGCGCGGCGCACGCGACACGAAGCCGAGGCGCTCCTGGTCGGCGCGCGAATTGACCTTGTAGACGACGCCGTCGATCTGGTACGGGAGCGCGCCGCGGAGCGCGCCGATGTCGCGGTAGTACTCCAGGCACCCGGCCACCCCGCGCACGCGGCGCACGTCGGGCGACACCGGGAGCCCCAGCGCGCGCAGCCGCTCGAGCAGGCGCGCCTGGCCGTCAGGCAGCGGCTCCCCCTCGAGCACGCCGAGACCGTAGAAGAAGGCATCGAGCGGGCGCGCCGCGGTGATCGCGGGGTCGAGCTGGCGCAGGCTCCCGGCGGCGGCGTTGCGCGGATTGACGAACACCTTCTCGCCGCGCTCGCGGGCGCGCGCATTCATGCGCTCGAAGCCCTTCAAGGGCATGAACACCTCGCCGCGCGCCTCGAGAAGCGAGGGGGCGCGCCCGCTCAGGCGGTGCGGCACCCTGCGCACCGTGCGCACGTTGGCGGTGACGTCCTCGCCGGTGACGCCGTCGCCGCGGGTCGCGGCCTGCTCGAGCGCGCCGTCGCGATAGATCACGCTGATCGCCAGCCCGTCGAGCTTGGGCTCGGCGACGTAATCGAGCTCGCCCTCGACGCCGAGGCGCTCGTGAATGCGCCGGTCGAAGGCGGCGACGTCCTCGGCGCTGAAGGCGTTGTCGAGCGACAGCATGGGAATGCGGTGCACGACCTCGCCGAAAGCCTCGCTCGGGGCCCCGGCGACTCGCTGGGTGGGCGAATCCGGCGTGATGAGCTCGGGATGCGCGGCCTCGAGCGCGCGCAGCGCGCGCATCAGCCGGTCGTACTCGGCATCGGGGACCGAGGGATCGTTGAGAACGTAGTAACGGTAGTCGTGCTGCCTGAGCTCGGCGCGCAACGCGGCGGCGCGCGCCGCCGGGCCGTCTGTCACGCGGGCGCCCCGCTGTTAAGGCGCGCCTTGAGGCTGGCGATGCGCTGCGGAGTGAGCGGCGTCCCGCCCTCGTCCTGCAGCACCCCGCAGAGCCTGTCGTTCAGGCTGCGCGCCGTCGACACCAGCTCCTCGAACGCCTCGGGAGGCGACTTCGGGCCCGGCAGCACGGCGAACAGCGACAGACCGCCGAAGTGCTGCGAGTCCATGGTGTCGGCGTCGAAGGTCCCGGGGCGGTTGAGGCTCGCCGCGGAGAGGATCGCGCGCCGATCCTCGTCGGCCTTGTGGAAGATGTCGAAGCGGCCGAGCACGAATCCCTCGGCGGCGAGTGCCTGGCGGAGCGAGCGGCCGGCAAAGCGCTCCGGCTGCGCCGCCACGAGGCGCAGCGCCACGACGCGCCGCTGCTCATCGGGCGGCCATTCGACCAGAGGCTCGAGCGTGTCCTGCGGGCCGGACCCGCTTGCAGGCGGGCCGTCGGGCGCAACCTCGAAGTCGGCTTCCACAGGACCCGGCTCGAAGTCCTCTTCTGCGAGTGGCTCCTCGAGCTCGCCCACACGCGCCGCGCCGGCCTCCCCGGCTTCAGCCTGCTGCGCCGCGGCGGCGGCGCTCGCGTGCGCGGGCGACTCGGACGGCGCGCCCCCGAGCACCGGATATTCGCCGGTCTCCTCCGGCAGCTCGATGAGCGGCAAGGTGCGGCGCGCCGCGAGCGGCTCGTGCGCGTGCATCTCCGG
>JASHVF010000222.1 GCA_030039615.1 Gammaproteobacteria bacterium
GTTCCGTGCTGCGAGCGCGCCGTCGAGGCTGCCGGCGCGCGCGAACTGCTCGTCGTCCTGCAGCTCGAAGCGCCCGTGGAGCGCATCGTCCGCGTGAGCCGCGCCGGCGAGCATCAGCGCCAGGGTCAGCGCGGCGCGCGGCCGCGCCTCAGGCCGCGGCCGGACTGCTGCTTTCATCGAGCGTAATCCGGCCATCGGTCATCTCGATGTGCCGCCGGGAGTGCGCGATCACGCGTGCATCGTGCGTCGCGATGAGGAAGGTGATGCCGGAAGCCGCGTTGAGGTCCTGCATGAGTGCGATGAGCTCGCCGGCATTTGCCGAATCGAGGTTCGCGGTCGGCTCGTCCGCCAGCACGAGCGCCGGACGCGGAGCAAGCGCGCGCGCCACGGCCACGCGCTGCTGCTGTCCGCCGGAGAGCCGCGCGGGGCGGCGGTCCTCGAGGCCTGCGAGCCCGACCTGGTGCAGTGCCTCGCGCGCGCGCGCGAGACGCTCGGCGCGCGGAACACCGAGGAGCCTCAGGATGAACTCCACGTTCTCGAGCGCCGTAAGCACCGGAATCAGGCTGTAGCTCTGGAAGACGAAGCCGATCTTGTGCAGCCGCAGCTCCGCGAGCTGCGCGGCGTCCAGGCCGCCGATCGAGCGCCCCTCGATGAGGATCTCGCCGGCCGAGGGTCGGTCGAGCCCGCCGATGACGCTGAGCAGGGTCGTCTTGCCCGAGCCCGAGGGGCCGGCGAGAGTCGCGAAGTCGCCGCGCCCGATCGTCAGGTCGACGCCGCGCAGCGCCGGGACCGCAACGGCGCCCTGCGTATAGGTACGCTCGACCCCTCTGCACTGAATGATCGGCGTCATGGGCTGAGCAGCCGGCACGCTAGCGGCTCATGGCCGCAGCCGGCCTGGCCGCGGCGGCGCTCAACGCTGGCCACAACGCCGCCCCCACTGCGAGCAGCCAGATGATTGCGCCGTAGCGCACGCTCTCCGCGGCGCCGAGCGCCGGGTGCAGGATGCGGCTCTCGCCCATGATCTCGGCGCCGGGTGCGAGGAAGCCGAGATCGAGCCCGTGGTGGAAAGGTGCCAGCGTTGCGGCCGCCAGAGCGGTGCCGGCGAGCACGCCCACACCCACCAGCAGCGCGGACTCCAGCACCACCTGCAGCACGATCTGCCGCGGCCGCATGCCGAGCGCCTGCAGCAGCCCGAACTCGCGCTGCCGCTCGAAGACTGCCATGAGCTGCGTGTTGACGAGCCCGATCGCCATCAACGTGAACATGACGAGCAGCCACACGATGGTGTAGTAGCGACCGAAGGTCTCGATCGTGTAGACGAGCGGCGCGAGCTCCATCCACGGCGCGACGTCGAGTCCGGGCGCCGCGCGCCGCAGCTCCGCCACCACCTCGGTGAGCGCCGCCTCATCGCGGACCAGGAAGCTGATCTCCGAGAGGCGCTCGCCGAGTCCGAGCAGCGACTGCGCAGTGCCGAGGCCCGTGAAGAGGAACTCGTCCTCGGCGGGCTTGCCGGCCGCGTAGAGACCCACGATCGTCAGGCCGGACTCGGCCAGATGGCCGTCCGCCGCCTGCACCATGAGGATCACGCGCTTGCCGATCCGGGTCTTGAGGCGCTCGGCCAGGTCGCGGCCCATGACGACCCCCGGGTCCGCTGGGTCCGCGAGATAACGGCCCGCGATCACCTCCCTGGGCACGTCCGACAGCGCGCGCTCGCCTTGCGGCACGACCCCCACGAGGGTCACCGAGCGCGTGCGGTACTCGCTCTGCACGATCCCCGGCACGCGCACCCGCTCGACCCAGCCGGCCACGGGCTGCGCATCCAGGGCGCGGCGCAGTGCGGGCCCGGGCCGCGCCATCGAATGACTCACGCTCGGGTCCTCCAGGTAGCCTGCGGCGTGCAACTGTCCGTGACCGGTGAGGAGCCGGAGCGTCGTATCGCGGCTGCCCGTCGCCAGGGCGTTGAACAGCGCCGCGAAGATCAGCACCGACCAGGTGCCGATCGCCACGACCGCGAGCGTGATCAGCGTACGGCGCGGGTTGCGCCACAGATTGCGCCAGCTGAGCGGCAGCAGCAGCGCCAGCAGATGCATCAGGCCGACCTCATGGCCGCCAGCGCCGTGAGCCGCGCCACGCGCGCGTAGGGAACCATGCCGCCGAGCACGATCGCGACCAGGATCGCCACCGGGCCGGTCAGGGCGCTGACCAGATCGAGCGCCGGATGCAGCCGCGGCGGCAGTCCGTACTGCGCCAGCAGCTGCGAGAGACTCCCGAATGAGATGCCCCGCCGCTCGAGCCACAGGGTCGCGCCCGCACCGATGAGGAAGCCGAGCGCGCAACCGCTGAGCGCGAGCGTCAGCAGCTCGAGCCACACCATGAGGCCGATCGCCCGCGCGCGCATACCGACCGCGAGCAGCACCCCGAACTCCTGGGTGCGCTCGAGCACCGACATGAGGAGCGCATTGAGGATGATGAACGCCACGACCGCCACCAGCGTCAGATAGAGCAACAGCGACATGGCGTATTTGAGCGCGATGGCGTCGCGCATCGCAGGCTCGAGCGCCTGCCAGTCGAGCAGTGCGATGCCGTGCCGGGCGCCGAGCGCAGACAGCCGCGGCAGCGCCGCATCGACGCCCGCGAGCGTCCGACCACCGAGCGCAATGGTGTTGGCGCGGTCGCTCATGTCGAAGGCGTCCTGCGCGCGCGCCAGCGGCATCTCGAGGATCGAGCGATCGAGCTGCGGGATACCGCTGCGGAAGATGCCTACGACCGTGAGCACATCCGCAGCGACCGAGCCGTCGCGTGCGGCCCCGAGCACGCTCACCGTATCGCCGACCGCCACCCGCAGGTTGCGCGCCAGCAGCTCGCCGAGCACGGCGGCGTCGCTGTCGGTGTCGTTGAGATAGCGGCCCTCGCGCACCGTGGCGGCAATGCTGGAGAGCTGCGACTCGCTGCGCGGCTCGACGCCGGCGATGAGCGCGCCGTAGCTGCGCGCGCCGCTCGCGAGAATGCCGAAGCCGTTGACACGTGCGCCCGCGGCGCCGACCCCCTGGATCGCGAGAGCGTCGCGCACGATCGCTGCCGGGTGCTCGATGCTGCGATCGATCGTGGGATCGTCGCGGTAGCCCGGCGGCTGAAACTGCGCATAGCCGTCGAACACCCCGAGCGTGTTCTCCTTCATCGCCTGATAGACGCCTCTCTGGAAAGAGAGCATGCAGACGAGCAGCGCCACCACCAGCGTGATGCTCAGCAGGCTGAGCAGCGTGCGCTGGGGGCGCCGCCAGAGATTTCGCCAGGCGAGCAGCAGCAGCACGCCGTCACTGCCTCGGGTACTGCAGGTTGGAGAGGGTGAAGAGGTATTCGGGGAGCGCCGGGTTGAACTCTCCCTGGAGCGTCTCGATGCGCGTCCACTGCCCCGGCGAGTCGAGCGGGTGCATGGTCATGACGAGCGGGTAAGGCCGCCCTCCCAGGGGTCCCACTTTCTCGGTCTGCATGTGTCGCACCGGCCGCAGGTCCTGATCGAAGAAGGTCTCCTCGCTCAGCACGTCGTCGTCGCGGATCTTGACCACCACCTTGCCCCACACGACCGGAGCTCCCTGCTTCGGCAGCGACTCGATGGTCCAGAGCGTGTGTCCGGCGCTCTCCTCGGAGCCGGTCAGCCGGTGCTGGTACCATTCGAGGAGCTCTTCGGACTTCGACAGGTCGTTGTACGAGAAGTCCGAGCCCATCCACGACTGGCTCATCATGCTGACGGGCAGCTTGATCACCTGGTTGAGCTTCGGATTGAAGACCCAGATGTTGTCCGCCAGCTTGAGCGTGCCGTTGCCTGCATCCTTCGGCGGGGCGACAAAACGCACCAACGCGTCGTCCTCGCCCCGCGTCCAGACCCTCATCTCGAGGTGTCGCTCCCATTCGGCCCGGTGCACCGTCATCGCCACCGAAGACTCCGAGCTCTTTCCCCGATACTCCTCGAACGCGCGCCGCAGCAGCAGGTCCGCATCGGGGATGCCCGCGCTCGCCACCACGGCCGCGAGGCCGGCCGAGAGGCTCGCGAGCGCCGCCGCAGATCTCATGCGCGCCATCTTACAGGCCGG
>JASHVF010000223.1 GCA_030039615.1 Gammaproteobacteria bacterium
CGCCGACGAGCACCGTACAGGCTCCGCAGATGCCGATGCCACAGCCGAACTTGGTGCCGGTGAGACCCAGGTCCTCCCGCAGCGCCCACAGCAGCAGCCGCTCCGCATCGGCCTCGAGGCTCACGCGGCGGCCGTTGACCGTAAAGCGGATCACATCCGCCATGAGATTCGCCTCCAGTGCGCGGGGAAGCTAATGCTGCCGCCCGGCCCGGTACATAGGTGAAAGAGCGTACGCGCCGTCGGGTTCGTACGCACAGGTACGGAGAGCGGTGCGGGGAAGCCCGCACTGTGGCGGGGCGCTCGTGCGCGCACACTGCGGCACATCGCCCGCAGCAGGAGGACCGCCATGGCACGTGTCGCGCTCGTCACCGGGGGTGTGTCCGGAATCGGAGCGGCCACCTGTAAGGCGCTGCAGGCCGCAGGGTTCGCGGTCGCCGCGAGCTTCGTGGCCGACGAGGCTGCGGCGCGCGGCTTTCGCGAGCAGACCGGCATCGCCACCTACCGCTGGGATGTCGCCGACTTCGATGCCTGCCAGCAGGGCGTCGCCGAGGTGGTCCGCACGCTCGGCCCGGTGGACGTACTGGTCAACAATGCCGGCATCACCCGCGACGCCAGCCTGCACAAGATGACCCGCGAGCAGTGGCGCGCGGTGATCGAGGTGAATCTCGGCGGCTGCTTCAACATGTGTCACGCAGTGATCGGCTCGATGCGCGAGCGCGGCTACGGCCGCATCGTGAACCTGAGCTCGGTGAACGGACTCGCGGGGCAATTCGGGCAGGCAAACTACGCCGCCACCAAGGCCGGAATCATCGGCTTCACCAAGTCGCTGGCGCTCGAGAGCGCAGCGCACGGCATCACCGTCAATGCCGTCGCGCCCGGCTATACGGACACCCCGATGGTGGCCGCGGTGCGTCCCGAGGTGCGCGAGCGCATCGTCGCGGGCATACCGCTGCGGCGCCTCGGACGGCCCGAGGAAGTGGCGGCCGCGATCCTCTACCTGGTGAGCGATGCGGCCGCCTACATCACCGGCGAGACGCTCTCGATCAACGGCGGCCAGTACCTGCGTTAGCGCACGCCCCGCCGGCCGCCGCGCAGCCGCATAGGTAGTTGTGCGGATGAGTGCTGCGCCTTGCCCGGATTACTTCGGGCGGCGCGAGCCGCGATCATGAGCGCATCGCAACACGTCGCCGTGACGGAGCCTGGACCAGAGTGCAATGCCGGGAATCCTGCAAATCGCCTACAAGCTGCTGATCAACGACCGCGCCAAGTTCGCCGCGCTGCTGGTCGGCATCACCTTCGCGGTGTTCCTGATGATCGAGATGACGTCGCTGTTCGCCGGCATCCTGAGCCGCTCCTCCTCCACGGTGATCAACATCGGCGCCTCGGTGTGGGTCATGGACCCGGCGGTGCAGACCGTCGCCAACACCATCCCGCTTCCCGATTACGTGCTCGACGAGGTGCGCAGCATCCCGGGCGTGAAGTACGCGGTGCCGCTCTACTCGGGGGCCGCGCTCCTCAAGCTGCGCGACGGTACCTACCAGGCAGCCAACGTCATCGGGCTGGACGACACGAGCCTGTTCGGCCGGCCGCAGATGCTCGCCGGCAACATCGAGGACATCTACGCCGAGAACGCCTTCATCGCCATCAAGGACTCGGAGTTCTACAAGCTCGAGAATCCGGCCGTCGGCACCGAATTCGAGCTCAACGACCATCGCGGGGTGATCGTCGGCATCGCGCGCGTGGCCTCGAGCGCGCTGTTCGGCGTGCCGACGCTCTACACGACCTATAACCGCTGCCTGCAGTACATCCCCAATACGCGCTTCACCATGTCCTACCTGCTGGTCGAGCCGAAAACCGCGGCCGACGTCGCCACCATCAAGGCGCGCGTGGCCGCGCGGGGCTACCTGGCGCTCACCCGCGATGAGTTCGTGCAGCAGATCTCGAATTTCTACATGTATCACACCGGCATCGGCACCAACATGATGCTGATGACGCTCATCAGCTTCATCGTCGGCCTGTCGATCTCCGGGCAGACTTTCTACACGTTCATCCTCGAGAACATCGACAAGTTCGGCGCGCTCAAGGCGATCGGCGCCAAGGGGCGCGAGCTGGTCTCCATGATCCTGTTCCAGGCGACCTTCGTCGCGCTGACCGGTTACGGGATCGGCGTCGGACTGTGTGCGGCGCTCATATGGCTGGCGCGCACCCACCTGCCGGACTACGCCGCAATGATCACCTTCGGCAATCTCGCCACCGCGTTCGTCATGGTGGTGATCATCGCCGCGGTCTCGAGCTACTTCGGCGTGCGCCGGGTGCTCAGCATCGAGCCGTTCGACATCTTCCGGGGCTAGTCATGGCGAAAGCGGCCATCGAGGCGGTGGGCATCAACAAATGGTTCGGCGTGGAGCCGGTGCGCACCCATGCCGTCAAGGACGTGAGCTTCGTAGCCAATTTCGGCGAGATGCTCTATGTGGTCGGACCCTCGGGCAGCGGCAAGACCACCATGCTGAGCATGATCTCGGGCATCCTGCGCCCGACCTCGGGCACCGTGAAGGTAGAGGACGCCGATATCTGGAGCCTGTCGAGCGATGCGCTCGCCGAGTTCCGCCTCAAGCACATCGGCTTCGTCTTCCAGGATTACCACCTGTTCCCGCGCCTCACCACGGCGGAGAACGTCGCCATCCCGCTCATCCTGCAGCATCGCGAGTGGACCGCCGCGGTGAAGGATGCCGAACGCAATCTCGAGATCGTCGGCCTCAAGGACCGGGCGCAGCTGGCGCCGGTGAAGCTGAGCGGCGGCGAGCAGCAGCGTGTCGCCATCGCGCGCGCCATCGCCAGCCGCCCCGACATCCTCATCTTCGACGAGCCCACCGCCTCGCTCGATGGCGATACCGGGCGCAACATCGTGCATTTCGTGCGCGAACAGCTGCTCACGGACCAGCGTTGCATCGTCATCGTGACGCACGACTCGCGGATCTACGAGTTCGCCGACCGCATCATACGCATGGAGGACGGCAGGGTCACCGGCGTGGACAGGAGTCAGCTCGATGCGCAATAAGATCATCTTTATCGCCTCCGCCGTCGGGCTCGCGCTGGCGATCGTGAGCGCCTATCTGTTCAGCCAGGAGCCGAGCGCGCAGCCGCCGGTGTTTACGCCGGCGGCCAACCCCTACCCGCACGGGATTTATTCCGACGGCATCATCGAGAGCGCCCAGGCGGAGGGCGCGAACATCAACATCTACCCCGAGGTGGCGGCGCCCATCACGCGTGTGCTGGTGCAGGAGGGCCAGCGCGTGCACAAGGGCGATGCGCTGCTGACGCTCGACGACTCGGTGCAACGCGCCACCGCGCAGCAGCAGCAGGCCCAGGCCGAGGCGGCGCATGCCATGCTGCGCGAGCTGCGGGCCGAGCCGCGGCGCGAGACGCTCGCGGTATCGGCGGCGCAGGTGGACAACGCCCGGGCAACTCTCAAGAACGCGCGCGATCAGCTCGACAAGCAGCAGCGCTCGTTCGACATCGATCCCAAATCCGTGAGCGCCGACTCGCTCGACAATGCGCGCAACGCCGAGAAGATCGCCGCCACCAATCTTCAGGTGATCGAGCGGCAGTACGAGCTGACCAGGGCCGGCGCCTGGATCTACGACATCCAGAACGCCGAGCGCACCTACGCCGCGCTGCAGCAGGCCTACGAGTCCTCCGCCGCGCTGCTCGCCAAGTACACGATCCGCGCCCCCGCCGATGGGGTCGTGATGGCGGTGAACTCCAGCGTCGGCAGCTACGTCTCGACGCAGGGCGCCTACGATTCCTATACGCAGGGCTATGATCCGCTGATCGTGATGGGCCTGCCGCAGGATCATCTGCAGGTGCGGGCGTACATCGACGAGATCCTGGTGCACGAGCTGCCGCCGCCCGAGAAGATCCAGGCGCAGATGTTCGTGCGCGGCACCAACGTGCATCTGCCGCTCACCTTCGTCAGGATCCAGCCATACGTCTCGCCGAAGATCGAGCTGTCGGATGAGCGCGAGGAACGCGTGGATCTGCGCGTGCTGCCGATCGTGTTTCGCTTCGAGAAGCCGAAGGACCTGAGTCTCTACCCCGGGCAGCTGGTCGACGTCTATGTGGGCGCCAAGTAGTCCGCCGCGCCGGGCGCGCTGCTGGCGCGCCTGCGCATTGCTGCTGTCGGTATCGCTGGCCGGCTGTGCGGTCGGCCCGAACTACACGCGGCCCGCGGCCCCGCGCGTGGCGCACTATACGAACGGCGACGACCCGGCCGAGACCGTGTCCGCGCACGGCGCCGCGCAGCGCTTTACACCGGGCGCGGCGCTCGCGGCCGACTGGTGGCGCCTGTTCGGCTGCGAGCGGCTGGATACGGTGATCGACGCCGCGCTGGCGGCCAATCCCGGACTCGAGGCGGCGCAGGCCAGCCTGCGGGCGAGCGAGGACAACCTGCGCAGCGGCTACGGCATCTTCTACCCGCAGGCCGAGGCGGATGCCTCCGCCACGCGCGAGCGCTACCCGCCGGTCAAGCTCGGCGAAAGCGGACCGGCGAGCATCTTCAACCTGTTCACGCTGTCGGCATCGGTGAGCTACGCCCTCGATGTGTTCGGCGGCGAGCGGCGCATGATCGAAGGCCTGCACGCGCAGGTGGACCTCGGGCGTGCCACCGAGCAGGCGACCTATCTGACGCTGGTCGCCAACGTCGTCAACACGGTGGTGGCGCGCGCGGCGTACCGCGCCGAGGTCGATGCGACCAACGAGCTCATCGCGCTGCAGCGCCAGCAGGTGCAGCTGGCCGAGGTGCAGGTGAACGCGGGCACCGCGCCCTACTCGAGCGTGCTCAGCCTCGAGAGCCAGCTCGCCTCCACCGAAGCGACCGTGCCGCAGCTCGCGCAGCACCTCGCACAGAGCGACGACCTGCTCGCCACGCTCGTCGGACACGTACCCGCCGAGTGGTCACCCCCCGACATCGGGCTCGATGAGCTCACGCTGCCGGCCGATCTGCCGGTGAGCCTGCCCTCGGAGCTGGTGCGGCAGCGTCCCGACGTGCTGATCGCCGAGGCGACCGCGCACGGGGCGAGCGCCAATGTCGGCGTCGCGACCGCGGCGCTGCTGCCGACCCTGACCCTCACGGCAGGCTACGGCGCCAACAGCGCCACCACCGCTCAGCTGACCGCCGCCGGCGGCCGGGCCTGGGACCTGAGCGCCGGCGTGACGCAGCCGCTGTTCGAGGGCGGCACGCTCTGGTACCGGCGCAGCGCCGCGCTCGATCAATATCGGCAGGCGGCGGCCCTGTATCGCCAGGTGGTTCTGGCGGCGTTCGCACAGGTCGCCGATTCGCTGCGCGCCCTCGAGCATGACGCGGCCGCCCTGCGCGCGGAGGACGAGGCGCTCGCGAGCGCGCGCGAGGCACTGCATCTGGTGCAGGCGAACTATCAGGCGGGGCTCGCCACTTATCTGGACGTGCTGAGCGCCGATGCTCAGTACCATCAGGCCGTGATCAACGACCTGCAGATGGTTGCGGTGCGTTATCAGGACACGGTCGCACTCTACGTGGCGCTCGGCGGAGGCTGGTGGACGCAGCCGCACGCGGCGCAGCCGCCCCGCCCCGCGGGCGCGGCCCCGTGATTGGGTATAGATACTTACAGACGGAGGCCAACCAATGGTGGATTCTCGCTCCCACAGCGGCTTGGCGGGTATGGCAGATGAGTGATCGCGTCCATGAGGCGCAGGGGGCAGGTGAGTCTCTTCCCGAGAGTGTGGCGGCAGCCCGCGATCCGGCGGCCGCGCTGCACGGCCGGCTGCTCAACGTCTCGCGCATGGCGACCATCGGCGAGATGGCTGCGGGCGTCGCTCACGAGCTCAATCAGCCGCTCACCGCGATTGCCAACTACGCCCACGCCTGCGAGCGCCTGCTGGCGCGCCCGGGCGCCGATCTCGACGACCTGCGCGAGGCGCTGCACCAGATCACCGCACAGACGACCCGGGCGGCGGAAATCATCCGCCGGCTGCGTGCGCTTGCCCGCAGCCAGCAAAGCGACCATGTGCCGGTCGACCTGAACAAGCTCATCGAGGAGCTGCACGAGTTGATGAAGACGGATGCGAGCCTGCACGGCGTCTCGCTGACGCTCGAACTCGCGCCCGGACTTCCCGAAGTCGCCGCGGCTGGCAGCGAGATCCAGCAGGTGGTACTTAACTTCCTGCGCAACAGTCTCGAGGCGCTCGCCGCTCACCCCGTGAGCCGGCCCGCGGTCGCCATCAGCACCGCGGTCGTGAACGGACATGGGGTGCAGCTCACCGTATGCGACAATGGCCCGGGGCTGCCAGCTGCGGTGGAGCGGCAGGTGTTCGACCCGTTTTTCTCGACCAAGGAAAACGGGACTGGGCTCGGCCTTGCCATCAGCAGTACCATAGCCCGTGCCCATGGCGGCAGCGTTGGCTATCGGGCCAATACGCCCTGCGGCGCGTGCTTTTACATAGTGCTACCGACGCAACTGCCCGAGTGACATGCAGCAACAGCCACCTACTGTGTTCATCGTCGACGACGATGAAGGCGTGCGTAATTCCCTGCGTTTTCTGCTGAAGTCCGTCGGTCACGCGACGCGTGCGCTGGCCTCGGCGAACGAGTTTCTCGAGACCTACAAGCCGAACCAGCCGGGGTGTCTGGTGCTCGACGTGCGCATGCCCGGCATGAGCGGTCTCGAGCTGCAGCAGCAGCTCAATCTGCGCGGCGCCGTCATCCCCGTCATCTTCATCACCGGTCACGGCGATATTCCGATGGCGGTCGAGGCGATGCAGCAGGGAGCGTTCGATTTCCTGCAGAAGCCCTTCCGCGATCAGGAGCTCATCGACCGGATTCAAAGGGCGCTGGAGCGCGACGCCCGCAGCCGCGCCGCGCTCGACCAGCACGCCAGGATCCGCGAACGCCTCGACTCGCTCACGCCGCGCGAGCGCGAGGTGCTCGCGCTGATGACCCGCGGCAAGCCCAACAAGATCATGGCCGCAGAGCTCGGAGTCAGCCAGCGTACCGTCGAGATCCACCGCGCACGCGTCATGGAAAAGAGCGGCGCCGCCTCGCTCGCCCAGCTGGTGCGAATGGTGATGGATCTCGAGCCCGACGGCGCGAGCCCCTGAGGGCGCCCGGCGCCCACGCACTCAGCCCTCGAGCAGGTCCTGCAGCAACCGCAGGAGCTCCTCGGCATTGACGGGCTTGCTCAGGATCCGCAGGTTCGGGTCGGAGTGCATTTCCCTGATTGCCCCGGAGGTGTCGCCGGTCAGCAGGACCACCTTGAGCAGCGGACCCAGCCGTGCGCGCAGCGCCGCGATCACCTCGGTCCCGAGCTCGCCGTTGCCGAGGTGATAATCCGTCACCAGCAGTCGCGGCGTGCGCTGTGCCACCGTGCTCTGCGCCTCGGCAAGCGAGGCGACTGCAGTCACGCGATACCCCTCGACCCGCAGCAGCATACTGGTAGCGTGGCGTACGCTGGCATCGTCCTCGACGAGCAGTACCTCTGCCCCGGCCGGCCTGGCTGCGGCGGCCGCGACGGCGCCTTCGCCAGGCGCCAGATCACCCGTCGCGGCGTGCGCCAGCGGCAGCAGCAGGGCGAAGGTCGAGCCCTGACCGACCTCCGACACTGCCTCGAGCTGCGCGTTGAGCAGCTTCACCAGGCGCTGCACGATACTCAGCCCGAGTCCGTAGCCGTCGCGGATACTGTTTGCCGGCACGCCGACCTGGTAGAACTCGTCGTAGATATAGGCAAGCTGCGCGGCCGGAATCCCGACACCGGTATCGGCCACCTCGATGCGCAGCCGATCGCCTGCGCGGCGTGAACGCACCGTGACCTGACCCTTACGCGTGTACTTGACGGCATTCGAGACCAGGTTTTTCAGGATCTGCTCGGCCATGGCCGGATCGCTGTGGACGGCTTCCTGCGAGGCTTCGACCCTGAGGTCCAGCCCCTTGGCGGCCGCGAGCGGGCCAAAGTCCCGGCGGATCGCGTCGAGCAACCCGGCGATCCTGAAATCGCGCGGCTCGGGCTTGACCGCGCCCGATTCCAGTTTGCTGATATCGAGCAGCGCGTTGAGGAGCCGCGACATCGTGCCGACGGCGTGCTCCTGCTGCGCAAGCACCTCGGCCGCATCGGTGCCGACCACCATGCGCCGCAGGGCGCCGTTGAGCAATGCCAGGGTCTGCAGCGGCTGTCGCAGGTCGTGACTGGCGGTGGCGAGGAAGCGGCTCTTGGCCTGATTGGCCCGGTCGGCGCTCTGGCGTGACTCGTCGGCGACCTCCCGCAGACGGTCGGCGGCCGCGCGCGCCTGCTCGGCGCTCTCGCGCGCGGCGGTCAACTCCGCCTCCACGCGCTTGCGTTCGCTGACGTCGCGGATCGCCGCGGCCACCAGCGGCCGGTCGGCCCCCTCGACCGGGCTCAGACTGATCTCCACCGGAAACTCGCTGCCGTCGCTGCGCTGGGCGAACAGCGGCAGCCCGACGCCCATGGGCCGCAGCCGCGGGGCCACGAAGTAGCCCTGACGGTCCGCGACGTGGCGGCGGCGAAAGCGCTCGGGCAGCAAGCGCTCCACGGCCTGTCCGACGAGCTGCTCGTGGCCGTAGCCGAAGAGGGCCGACGCCTGCCGGTTGGCAAAGCACACGACGCCGGCCGCGTCGATGATGACCAGTGCGTCGGGCGCGGCGTCCAGTGCACTGCGCGCAAGCTCCCCCGGGAGTGTCTGCATGAGAAACGGTGGCCAGCTCTCGGACTTCTCTCCGCCAGGTCAGGCGGTTAACGGCTAGCATAGCCAAACAGAAGTGTAAAAATCTCCCTCGACGGCTCCGGGGCACACCTAGCCGAGCGGCTCGACCGCCCGCACCCGGGGACCCCGGGATGCGCGCGCAACGGGGCTCTTGAACCCCGGCGGCTTCACGATCAGCAGGTCACAGGTCAGGCAGTCGAGCAGCCGCTCTGCGGTATTACCGATCAGGGCGCGCTTCAGGCCCGAGCGGGATATGGCTCCTGCGACCACGATATCGGCGCCGAGACGCCGCGCCGTGTCGCGCACGGCGGACGTCGGATCGTCCGGCACGACGTGCTGCCGGGCGCCGGCTGCACCGGCCGACTTCAGCGTGTCCTCGAGCAGTCTGCGGGCGCTCGCAGCCAGCACACCCTGGGCGCGCAGCGCGTTTCCTGCGGCCGGCGCATACGCATGCACGGCGTGCAGCTTGCCGCGCAGCGCGCGCGCAAGATCTCTGCCGGCGGCGGCGATCTCCGCATCGAGCCTCGCAGGCTTGGCGAAGGCGTGTCCGGGATCGAGCGCCATCAGCACGACCGGATGGTGATAAGGACGCGCGCGTTTCACCAGCAGCACCGGCACGGGACTCAGGCGCAGCAACTCCCAGTCCGCAAGGCGCAGCAGCCCGGGAGCGATCCGCCGGCCGGCGTGGCACTCGGCGACGATCAGGTCGGCGCGGATGTCGAGCGCGCGCCGCACGATCGCCTCGTAGGCCGGGTAATCGCATTCCGCCGCCGCACTCACCCGGGCGGCGTGCAGCCGGGCTCGCGCGGCGATCCGCTCGAGGCGCTGCAGATACTCTGCGCGCTCGTCGCATTCGATGCTCCGGGTGCGCTCGGCTGTCATCCCGAGCATGTCGAGGTAGTAGGGGGAATCGATGGCGTGGAACACCTCGAGCTCAGCATCGAGGGCGCGCGCGAGCTGTACCGCTTTGTTCACGGCGGGCAGGGTGCGCGCTCCGGGATCCTTCACCGCCACCAGAATTCGACCAATCGCAGCCATTCAGCATCTCCGCGCAAGGCACCCCAAGGTGCCGCATTCTGACGCCCCTGCCATGTGCCCGAATACCTACGAGGTAAGGACTTACACCTATGCCCGCGTGCGCCGGCCGGCACGGCGGCGGCCGCGTCCGCAGGAATACCTAGAGCGCGCGGAACATTGCGCATTTCCACGCGCCGCTCACTCCGTCATCGTCGGCCCTCGCAACGGCAGCGAGGCGCACTTCATGAGCAGACCCGCGACACTGTGGTACACGAGCTGTAGCGGCAAGCCCCGCTGGCCACCGCACCTCACCGCGCGGGTCGACCGTGATCTTGCCACGCTCTGCAGCCTGCATTGGCTCAGATCGCGGTGGGGCGCACGCGGCGGTGCTGCGCTGCCTCTCGGCGCCGCGATCCCCGCGGCTGCTGAGCCATTGCCCAGCCGCTGAATGTCGACGGCGAGTCGCACGCTCGGGTGGGCGCTGGGCTTACTTTGCGCCGCCGCCAGCCCCGGACGAGCCGCCGGCCCCGAGCCACTCCTCTGGAGTCAGGCGGGCAAGGCGACCCCCGAAGCCCGTTCGCTGGTCGAGACGCTCGAGTCTGCCTCCGCTTACGGATTATCGCCCGCCGCTTACGACGCCGCTGGCCTCGCAAGTGAGCTCGGGGCTCTTTCAGCGGGTCAGTCGACGACGCCCGCCGACTGGTCGGCCTTCGATCGCCGTCTCACGGCGGCGGCCCTCGAGCTGATACGGCAGTTGCATTACGGACGTATCGATCCGCGCGCCGCGGGCTTCGACCTGCCGCCACGCACGGAGAGTTTCGACGCGGCGGCAGTGCTCGGGCGGCTCGCTTCGCAGCCCGACACGAGCGCGGTACTGGCCGC
Source organism: Gammaproteobacteria bacterium (assembly GCA_030039615.1). Classification (GTDB taxonomy): domain Bacteria; phylum Pseudomonadota; class Gammaproteobacteria; order Steroidobacterales; family Steroidobacteraceae; genus 13-2-20CM-66-19. The sequence continues at coordinate 10,648 of JASHVF010000223.1, forward strand.
GGTCGAGCCCGATTACCTGCATTACCGCCTGCTGCGTCAGGCGCTGGCGCGCTACCGGTCACTGGCGGCGGCGGCGCCGCCGCCGGTGCTGCCGGCCCTGCCCCACAGGTCGGTCAAGCCCGGGGAGCCCTATGAGGGGAGCGCACAGCTGCGGCGCCGGCTCGTGGCCGAGGGCGATATGCCGCCGCCTGCCGCGCAGCGCGAGGACGGGTTGCTCGATGAGGAGCTGGTGGCGGGCCTTAAGCGCTTTCAGTATCTGCACGGGCTCGCCGAGGATGGCGCGCTCGGCGCGAGCACGCTCGCGGCTCTGCGGGTTCCCTTCGCGCAGCGTGTCAGACAGATCGAGCTGACGCTCGAGCGCTGGCGGTGGGTGCCGGCGCTGCGGCCCCCTACCCTGATCGTCAACATCCCGCAGTTCCGGCTATTCCTCATTCGCAGTGGAGTCGATAACGAGGCCGACATGCTGCGCATGAACGTGATCGTCGGGCGCCAATACCCGCAGCTCCATACCCCGGTCTTCACCGCCGACATGACCGCGGTACTGTTCCGCCCGTACTGGGACGTTCCGCCGAGCATTGTGCGGCACGAGCTGCTGGCCGAGTTGCGCCGCGATCCCCGCTACCTCGAGACACACAACATGGAGCTCGTCGCGGCCGGCGCTGCCGACTCGTCCGCCGCGCTCGCCGCGACCCCCGGGAACCTTGCGGCGCTCGAGGCCGGGCAGCTGCGCCTGCGCCAGCGGCCGGGGCCCGACAATGCCCTGGGGCTGATCAAGTTCGTGCTGCCGAACCGCTACGACGTCTATCTGCATTCGACGCCGGCGCAGCAACTGTTCGCCGAGCCGAGACGCGCCTTCAGCCACGGGTGCATCCGGGTCAGCAATCCGGTGGCGCTCGCCGCCGCGGTCATGAGCGGGAGCGCGGGTGACTGGACGCCTGAGAAGATTCGCGCGGCGATGAACGGCGCTGCCAGCTTCCACGTGAAGCTGGCGCAACCGGTACACGTGTTGATCCTCTACGGGACCGCCGTCGCGACCGAGGACGGGGCGGTGCACTTCTTCGAGGACATCTACGGGCAGGACCGCCGCCTCGAGGCGCTGCTCGCACTCGCGCCGGCGCACACAGCATCCCAGTGATACCTTAGACGGAGCAACTGCGTGAAAAAGCCCTCCAAGCCTGTGCCAAGCCGCTCGCCCCGCACGCCGGCCGCCGCGCGCCACGCTGCCGGCCGGTACTTCGAGAAGTTGCGGCGCCGGACGCGCCGGCTCGAGCCGCTGCGGACTGCGGTCGTGCACCCGGTCGATGCCGTGTCCCTGAGTGGCGCGCTGGCGGCCTCGAGGGCCGGGCTCATCGTTCCGGTGCTCATCGGGCCCGAGGCAAAGCTCCGCTCGGCGGCGCACGCCGCGGGCTTGAGCCTCGAGGGCTGCGAATGCATCTGGACCGAGCACAGCCATGCGGCGGCGGCGGCCGCCGCCGCGCTGGCGGCTGAGCACGAGGTGGGGGCGCTCATGAAGGGCAGCCTGCACACGGACGAGTTCATGGGCGCGATTGTGGCGGAGCCGAGGCTACGCACCGCGCGCCGCATGAGCCATGTGTTCGTCATCGACACACCGGCCTACCCCAGGCCCCTGTTGGTGAGCGACGCCGCCATCAATATCTACCCGGATGTCGAGGAGAAGGCCGACATCGTCCGCAATGCGATCGACCTGGCGCATGCCCTTGGAATCAACACGCCACGGGTTGCGATCCTTTCCGCGGTCGAGACCGTGTCACCGAAGATCCGCTCGACGCTCGACGCGGCGGTACTGTGCAAGATGGCCGAGCGCGGCCAGATCAGCGGCGGCCTTCTCGACGGCCCCTTGGCCTTCGATAACGCGGTATCGCGGCAGGCCGCGAGCACCAAGGGGATCCGCTCGCCGGTCGCCGGCCGGGCCGATGTCTTCATCGTGCCGGACCTGGAGGCGGGCAACATGCTCGCCAAGCAGCTCGAGTACCTCGCGGGCGCCGAGATCGCCGGCATCGTGCTCGGCGCGCGGGTGCCGGTGATTCTCACCAGCCGCGCGGATGAGACTCACTCGCGCCTCGCCTCGTGCGTGATCGCGAGGCTCCTGGCAAGCCTGACGACTCCCGGCTGAGGGGCGCGAGCGCGCGTGGCGCGCCCATACGCAGTACTGCGAATGGAGAACCCCTTCCCCGCGGCCTAGCATCGCTACCGTGGTTAGAGGGTATAAAAGGAGAGAGTCATGAGCATCATTCGTTGGGAACCCTTCAGTGGGATGGATGACATGCTCAGTCGTTTCCCTGCCTGGTTCGGCGC
>JASHVF010000025.1 GCA_030039615.1 Gammaproteobacteria bacterium
CAGGCGACCGACGCCTTGTCGAGCTCCGCGACCACATTGGCGTTGATGACGCCGCGGGCCTCGAAGGTGCGATCGAGCTCGATCTTGCCGATCTCGCTGCGCAGCGTCGTCTGCGCCAGCTGGCCGATGGCGAAGCCGTAGTTGGTGATGCCGTAGGAGGCGAGGTGCGGATCGAGTACCTGCATGTAGAGCACCGCGTCCACGGCCACCTGCACGTTATCCTTGGTGATGCAGATCTGCTCCGGCACATCCATCGCCTGCTCCTTGAGGTTGTGGCGGTAGGCGACGCGCTCGACGAACGGGATGAGGATATGGAAGCCCGCCTGCAGGGTGCGGCTGTACTTGCCGAGATTCTCGACCACGTAGGCGCTCTGCTGCGGCACGACGGTCGCGGTGCGGAACACCAGGATCACGGCGATGAGCGCGAGCGCGATGAAGACGTAGGAGGTGTACATGGCTGCGGCTGATCCTTACTTCTATCTTCCGGGTTCGTCGGGCCTTACCAGGAGCGTCAGGTTGTGCACGCCCACGATGCGGGCGCGGCTGCCGGCCGCGAGCGCGGTGGCGCAGTCGTTGCGCACGGTCCAATAGGTGCCGTTGTACTCCGCCTGGCAGCTCTCGCCGGCGGCGAGCGCGGCGGGGAGCGTGATGTGGCCGCCCTGCGGACCGGTCCTGACCGCCGGCGCGACGCCGCGGAAGCGCCGATAGATGCGGGCGCGGAAGCTCACCATCGAGAGGATGGCAAGCGCGCCGAAGGCCGCCCACTGCAGCCAGGTAGGCAGCGGCAGCACCACGGTGGCGAGCCCCACCAGGATCGCCGCGCTGCCGATGAACACCAGGTAGAACTGCGCGCTCACCAACGTCAGCTCGGCGCCGAGGAGGATTGCGCCCGCGATTACCCAGCCCCACCAGGTCATCTCAGCCCCCCGTCAGCGGGGCCCGGACTCCCCGCGCATTGCATAAAATTATACGACTTGCGTGTCTGAAATACGGCAAACACGCACCTTCTGCCGCTCGCGGCGCTGGTCTGGATCTGGTTCCATCGCGCCACGGACCTGCCGATGTCCTTTCGCGAGCCCGACGCCACCGACGAGTCGCAGCAGAGCGTGCTGGCCCTGGCGCGCGAGCGCATGCGCACGCGCCACCTGTCGCTGCGCACCGAGCAGGCATATCTGCGCTGGATGTGCCGCTTCGCGGAGTTTCACGGACGGCCGCTGCGAACGCTCGGGCCTGCCGAAGTCGAAGCCTTCCTCACGCATCTCGCGACGCAATGCCACGTCGGCGCGGCGACGCAGAACCAGGCGCTGCAGGCGCTGCTGTTCCTCTACCGCCACGTGCTCGGCGTCGAGCTGCCCTGGCTCGGGAATGTCACCCGCGCGAGCCAGGCGAAGCGCCTGCCGGTGGTGCTGAGCCGCGCCGAGGTGCGCTCGCTGCTGGCGCAGCTCGAGGGCACCTCGTGGCTCATCGCGAGTCTCCTCTACGGCAGCGGGCTGCGCCTCATGGAAGGGATGCGACTGCGCGTCAAGGACCTGGTACTCGAGCGCGGCGAGCTCATCGTGCGCGAGGGCAAGGGCGGCAAGGACCGGGTGACCATGCTGCCCGGCGCGCTCGACACTCCGCTGCGCGCCCACCTGTCGCGGCTGCGCGCCTGGTTCGAGGAAGAGCGCCGCCGCGAGCAGCCCGGCGTATCGCTGCCCTACGCGCTGGCGCGCAAGTATCCCCACGCCGGCGCTCAGTGGGGCTGGCAGTACCTGTTCCCGGCACCGACGCTGTGCCGCGACCCCTACCTCGGTGTGCTGGTGCGGCATCACCTCTATGCCAAGCGCCTGCAGCGCGCCGTGCAGCAGGCCGTGAGGCGGGCGAGCCTGACCCAGGCGGCGAGCTGTCACACCTTGCGCCACTCCTTCGCGACGCACCTGCTCGAGGACGGCTACGACATCCGCACGGTGCAGGAGCTGCTCGGGCACTCGGACTTGAAGACCACCATGATCTACACGCACGTCATGGCGAAGGGGGCCCGCGGAGTGATGAGCCCGCTCGACCGGGGGTCTGTGTTCGGGCGCGCGCCCGCGGTCCGGCGCAAGAGCGCGCCCTCGCTAGGGCCCGGGACGCCTGCGGCGGATACCGAGCCGGCGGTTGACGGCGAAGACCACGACGAGCACGGCCAGCGCGATCAAGAGCACCCTGGCGAGCTTGACGACGGTGAGGGCGAATGACATGCGGATCTCCTGCGCGCAGCTCTCTCAGATGGTGGGAGGCTCTGCGCCCGCGTAGCCCGCCTGGCGCCACGCCTCGTAGACCACCAGCGCCACGGCGTTCGAGAGGTTGAGGCTGCGGTTGTGGGCGCGCATCGGGATCGCGAGCTGCCGCTCGCGCGGCACCGAGGCGAGCACCCGCGCCGGCAGGCCGCGGGTCTCGGGGCCGAAGAGAAACGCATCGCCTGCGAGAAACGCAGCCTCGCTATAGGGCCGGGTGCCGCCGGTCTCGATGCTGAAGAGCCGCGCTGGCCCGAGCGCCTCGAGGCAGCCGGCGAGGCTCGCATGCACGCGCACCTGCGCGAGCTCCTGGTAGTCGAGGCCGGCACGCCGCACGGCCTTGCCGCTGAGCTCGAAGCCGAGCGGCCGCACGAGGTGCAGCGTCGCGCCGCTGTTGGCGCACAGGCGGATGACGTTCCCGGTGTTGGGCGGAATCTCGGGCCGGAACAGGACGACGTGGAACACGCGTGCGATAATGCACGCCATGCCCAGCGCGAAACCAGCCGCCGGCCGGAGCGCGGCACCGCCCGCGGACGAGATGCTGCGCCTCAGGTTCTGCGGCCTCGAGTTCGCCTCCCCCATCGTGCTGCTCTCGGGCTGCGTCGGCTTCGGCGAGGAATACACGCGCGTCGAGGGCTTCTCCAACCGCGACGCCGGCGCCGTAGTGCTCAAGGGCACGACCGGCAAGCCGCGCCTCGGCAACCCGCCCCACCGGGTGTACGAGACTCCCGCCGGCATGCTGAACGCCATCGGGCTGCAGAATCCCGGCGTCGAGCACGTCGTCGGCGAGGTGCTGCCGCAGCTCGACTTCAGCGAGACGCGCTTCATCGCCAACGTGTGCGGCTCGACCATCGAGGAATACGCCGAGGTCACGCGGCGCTTCGACGACTCGCCGATCGATGCCATGGAGATCAACATCTCCTGCCCGAACGTGAAGGAGGGCGGGGTCGCGTTCGGCAACTACCCGCACATGTCGGCGCAGGTGGTGGCCGCCTGCCGCCGCGCCACCAG
>JASHVF010000026.1 GCA_030039615.1 Gammaproteobacteria bacterium
TGTGATCGCGGTGGAGGTGGAGCGACCGTTCCAAGTCCAGGCGCTCGCAAATGGGCGAGACGCGCGCGTGCGCCTCGCCTAGCGCGCGGGTGCGCCTTCGTGGCGTTGCAGAGTGAACGAGTATGTTACCGGGGGCCCTGGCGGTTCTGCGCTCGCGGATTCGATCTGCAGCAGGTAGCGGCCCGGAGCGAGTCGCGCGGAGTCGGCAAAGACGTCCAGGTATTGCTCGGTGTCTGCGGCCGCGACCACCACGGAGTCCAACCTCTTGCCATCACGAAGCAGGGTAATGCGGTACGAGGTGGCGATGAGTGTCTGGGGCCTGGCCCGGAACTCGACGTTTCCGTGCGCGGGCAGGGACAGCGTGTCGTCGTCCGCGCCGCGCATCGGAATGAGATTGAAAGTCTGCTCGACCGGCGCACCTGCCGCTGTCGTCAGAAGGGGCTGCGGGGCCTCCCGCCAGACGTCGAGGCACACGACTGCGATGACCGCCGCCGCGGCGAGCGGCAGCCAACGCAGCAGGCTTTGCGCGTACGCATCGGTCGTTCTGCGCACCGGCCGCGCGAAATAGCCCTCCGCCTGCAGCTGCCTGAGGCCCTGGCGCATCCGCAGCGACTGCTCGAGCTCGCGCACCAGCAGCGGGTCCCGCGCCAGGCGATCCTGGAACAAAATCTCCTCCTCCTCGGAGAGCCGCCCCTGGAGGTACTTGCGGATCTGCTCTACGTCGTAGGCAACGTCGCTCATCGCAGATGTCCCAGGATGCACAGGCTGATCGCAACGACCGACAGTACGTCGGCCTTCCAGAAGCCGCGCCGCTCGAGGATTTCCCGGAAGCGGTTGCGGGCGCGGAAGATCACACGATTGAAGTGCTGCTGGGAGAGGTTGAGCTCCCGGCAGATTTTCCCCTTGTCCTCGTCTCCCAGGTAGAAGCGTGCCAGGATCTCGCGGTCGCGCTCCGCCGGCATTTCCTCGAGCAGCTGCCGGACCGCTACGTACCACTGTGATCGCCCGACCCGCTCGCAGTCGCCGTCATCGTCGCCGTCCGCGAGCTCCTCGAGGCCCTCGGCGCTCGAGAGCGCCGAGCGGTCCTTGCGGCGATAATTGCGCAGGTGATTGAGCGCCACCCGGTAGAGGTAGCCGCCGAGGTTCTCCGGGTGGGCGATCGCGCCGCTGCGCAGCTTCTCCAGGGTCGTGACCGCTGCGTCCTGCAGGATATCGGCTGCCACATCAGGGTCACGAACACGCTGCAGGATCAATGCGCGTAGTCCGGGGTAGTCACGATAGACTGCCGTCAGCTGGGAAACCGGGTCCGACACCGGTGCAGCCATGTCCGCCTGCGCAGGGAGAATACCGAGATGGGCTGCTTGTCCCTCAACAGCAGTCATGGCCGAATTATAAGCTTGGCTCTCCGGCTTGTGCTCGTTGCGCTGCCGCTGGTCGGATTGGTGGCGCCGCAGCGGGCGTTGGCCGCTTGTAGCCAGGCTCTCGGCGCCCCGGTTGTGACCCTTGGGCCATTGCAAACCTTGGGCACGACCCCCGTTACCGCAAATCTCGCCCTGAGTGCAGGCCGCGGCTACCTCATCGAGGTCCGGGAGCGCGACAACGACGCGCTGATCGAAGCTCTCGATGCGAACGGGCGAGTCATCGCCCGCACAGATCATCCCGAACAGCGCACCGGTACGCGGCGCGTCGTCGTCACCGCCCCGCAGAGCGGCTATTTGGCGCTGCGCATTATCGGCACGGAATACGCGAAGGCCGTGGGGACCGCGACGGTACGCGCATTCGACCTGAACGCGGGCATCCCGTCCGCCTGCCTCGCTCTCTTTAACGCGCTCTCGGCCGCAGACGCCAGTTACGCCGTCGGGCAGGACATCACGAGCGGTCGGGCGCCAGCAGCTGGGCGCAACGCACACGACGCGTTCGTGCGTGCGGCGGAGGGCTACGCCAACGCCGAGCGCGCCCTCACCGAACCCGGCGACCGGGAACTGCGCGGCGAGACGCAGCTCGCCTTGGCGGCTCTCAATGTATTCAATCTGGCCGAATGGCCGAAGGCCGAGGAGTGGGCGAGGGCGGCGGAGTCAACCTTCGGTCCCGCCGACCCTTATCGGCAAGCGCGCGCCCAAACGCTGCTCGCGTACGTGTGGATACAGATCGGTCAATCCGAGTCGGTCCGGCAGGGCGCCCGTTTGCTCGGGGAGGCGCGCGCGCTGCTGCAACAGACCAGCCGGTTTCATCGGCGGCGGGGCTCGGAGCACGATCTCGCCTTGCAGACCATCTACGTTTCGCTCACTTATATGTATCAGGGAGACTATCCGCAGTGCGTGACGTACGCGAGCGCGGCCGCCCGGCAGTTCGAAGGCTTGCATGACACCGCGGAAGCGGCGGCTGCCTGGCAGAACCGTGCAGTGTGTCTCTGGGGACTTGGACACCTCTCAGACGCGCGCGACGACTTCCTGCGCCTGCTCGATGTCGTCGATCCACAGATTGCAGAAAACTACCTTGCGATCCTCACGAATGCGGGCCTGCTGGACCTGGCTCTCGGCAAGTACGACGAGTCGCTGCGTATCTACCATCGCGGCCTCGCTATGGCGGAGACGACCCAGCGTGAGTTCGATCAGGCACGCTGTCTCCATGGAATTGGCGTCAACTACCGGCTTCTCGGCGACCCTGAGCGCGCGCGGGGTTATCTGGAGCGCGCCCTGGTCATACGCACCCCTGCACGAGACGGCCGCGGCCGCATGGATTCGCTGCGACAGCTGGCAGTCGTCGATGCGGCGCAGGGGTACCCCGCGCAAGCCGTCGGCCACGACCGCGAAGCCCTAAGCCTCGCCGTCGATCCGCTTGCCTCCGAGAGCATCCGTGTACAGCTCGCCTCGCACACCGCGGCGGCGGGCGATCCCGAGATGGGAAGGGCACTGCTAGATGAGGTCCTCAGGAGCGGTCCACGCGGTGATCCGATCATCCTGGCGCAGGCGCTCGTGCAGCGCGCCGTCATCCTGCGCGGCATGGGACTCACCGAGGACGCGCTCGCCGACCTCGGACGAGCCGAACGAAGCTTTCGTGCGCTCGGCAATGTGAATGGTGAGTTCGCCACCAGTCTCGAGCTCGCGCGGACGCTGCGCGTTGCAGCGCGCACCAGCGAGGCCCTCGATGCGATCGAACGGGCGTTGATGCACGGAGACGCGGTGCGGCTGCAGAGCGTGAACCCCGACTTCCGGACGCAGCTCGAGGCGCCGCTACGGGACGCCTACGACCTCAAGATCGAGCTGCTTCGCGCGCAGTACGAGGCGGCCGGAGCGGCCGGGCATCCGACTCAAGCCGCTTCGCTCGCGGCAAGGGCGTTCTCGGCCGCCGATTCCTCGCGGGCGCAAACCTTTTCCGAGGTCGCGGCCCAGCAATATTCACCGGCGCTGCGGCGCGAGCTCGCTTCCGACCTGAGACAGCGCGAGGCAATCTATCGACAGCTTGCCGAGCGACGCGTGATGCTCGACTGGTTGACGGACGTCTCTCCCGCTACCAACCCGCGTGCCCGGCATCTGCTGACGGACATCGCGGAGCTCCAGCGCCAGGCGGACACGGTGAACACGGCGATAGCGGCACGCGTCTCCCGGTCGGGCGAATCGAAGACTGCACGCCGCCGCCCCGGCGCACCGTCGATCCCGCCGGGAACTGCGCTCATTTCCTTCTGGCTCGGTGCGGAGTCGAGCTACGCGTGGGTTGTGTCGGCGGGAGAGACGCACTGGGCGCGGCTCGCGGCGCCGACGCTGATCGACAGGGCCGCTTCCAATCTCCGTAATTCTCTCGGCCGGTTCGCCGATCAGCCGAAGTCGCAGCGTCTCGCCGATGCGGCACGCCTCTCCGAGCTCGTCGTCAGGCCTCTAGAGGCCTGGCTCACTGCAGCCGCGCTCTGGGTCATCGTGCCGGACGGTGCGCTCGACTACGTGCCGTTCGCCGCGCTGCCGCTGACCGGCAATCCAGATTCCTTTGTCGTGCGACAACACGACGTGGCGCTGACACCGGCGGTGTGGAGGCTGGGAAACCCGGACACCGCACCTCCTGCCACGCAGCGCGAGTTGCTGCTCGTGGCCGATCCCGTGTACGACCCGGACGACCCGCGGCTTGCCGCGCTTCCCAGGACACCTTCGCCACAAGGGGCCCCGCCGGCGCCAAGCTCGGCGGGTTCCGCGCGTTACCGACGTCTCCCCTACACCGCACGGGAGGCCGAGGCTATTCGCCGCGAATTCCCGCCCGCGGAGGTCGAACAGCTGATGGGTCTCGATGCGACGCGCGAGCGACTTCTTGCCGAGGATCTCGGCAAATACCGTTTCATTGACATCGCCGCGCACGGCATGGTCGATACGCGCGTTCCGGAACTCTCCGCGCTGGTGCTCGGCTCGTATGACGCGAGTGGCCGGGTGGTCGACGGTGCGGTTCGCGTGCCTGACTTCGCGCTGCTGACTCTACATGCAGAGCTAGTCGTGTTCAGCGCCTGCGATACTGCAGTCGGCAAGGAGGCGGCGAGCGAAGGGCTCGTGGGCATCGGCTCCACGGTGCTGGCGCGCGGCGCACGCGCCGTCGTCTCATCCCTCTGGCAGGTCTCGGATGAGATGGGCGCGAGGCTGATGACAGAGTTGTACGAGCACCTGATGCGCGACTCGATGAGCGCACCCGCGGCACTCGCCGCGGCAATGCGGGACGTCCTGTCCCGGCAACCGGACGCGGATCCCGCGCTCTGGGCCGCGTATCAGGTTTCCGTGGTCGCGCTTCCCGGCGGACGGCCGGGACACGGCGGCGGGTCGAACATCTCAACTCAAACCCGTTGAAGGGGGAGCATCGTGAAGCATTGGATGAACACGCGAGTGACACTGCTGGATAGTTGGGGAGCGGGTGCCGCCCACTCGCTGAAAACACCCGTTGGGCATCAGCCGGAGTTCACTTTGCACCCGCGGCATCTGCGCCACGCCGATGGCACTCCGCAACCCGCGCACTTCACGATCGACTTCCCTTCAGGCTTCCTGGCCGACGGATGGCAGGCGGTCAATTTTATTCCCCTCGGCTCGAAGGTCGTGCGCGGGATCAAGGGTCTGCCTGCATGGACCCCCTCGCAGAAGGCGCGATACCGAAGTGCGATTGCAAGTATCGCGGACACTCTTGCAGATTCACGCACGAGCCGACTCGAAGGTGTCGTTCCTTACCTCACCACGACCAATCACGTCGGCTACAACAAGGTGCAACTTTTCTATGTGCCGAACGCCGCACGTGGCAAGGAACGCGATCTCGTGGTCGTGACAATCGCGACCTTCGTCGCCGCCAGCGGAGAAGTGCAGGCGCGCCAGAGCGGCAGCGGTTACGGACCGCCGCACTGAGCCGCCGGTGGCTGGCGCCCGGCGTCGCGCCGGGCGCTAGACAGCCCGGACCTCGGCGCGACCGACTCTTTCGCAGGTGTCGGCCTTGTTGGCGCTGGCGATGGAGATTCCGGACTTCAGCAGCACGGTGCCGCCGGCGCCATTGCAGGAGGCGCACAGTGGAACGATTCCTTCGCCCATGCCGCCGTGATGCACTACGTGACCGCCAACGCTCGGGGCGTTGGCGCAGCCTGCGACCGAGCATTTAGGCGGCCAGAACTGCCCGGAGTAAGTGATCCAGTGCTTTATCCATGAGCCGCACGCGCACCCTCGCAGGCTCGTGCCGCCCTTGATGAACCAGCCGATCGCAGACAGGCTCATTCGCTCCCTCGTCCCCGGGGGGTCCTCTCATATAAATGTCGCGATGGGGAAAAGAGTCCCAGCCCGGGTGCGGGCCGGGGACAGGGGTCTGCCGGTGTCGCCTGCCTAGCTCTCGGCGCTGCCCTTGAGCTCGAACAGTGCGCGGTACTGGCGGGGCTGAGAGCGCAGATACTGGTCCGGCGCGTGGACCTGCCCGCCGAGATGTGCGGCCGCATGCCACGGCCAGCGGGGGTCGTAGAGTATGCCGCGCGCGAGCGCCACGAAATCCGCATCCCCGGTGCCGACGATCGCCTCGGCCTGCTCGTAGTCGGTGATCAGGCCGACCGCGACCACCGGCATCCGCGTTGCCTGCTTGACCGCACGCGCCAGCGGCACCTGGTAATTGGGGCCGATCGGCACGTTCTGGCGCGGATCGAGCCCGCCGCTCGAGACATGGATCACGGCGCAGCCGCGCGTCTCGAGCGCCCGCGCGTAGACAATCGTCTGCTCGATGTCCCACCCGCCCGGCACCCAGTCGGTGCCGGAGACGCGCACCGCGACCGGCTTCTCCGGCGGGAACGCCGCGCGCACCGCCTCGAACACCTCGAGCGGGAAGCGCATCCGGTTCTCGAGGCTGCCGCCGTACTCGTCGTCACGGTGGTTGGCAAGCGGTGACAGGAACTGATGCAGCAGGTAGCCGTGTGCACTGTGCAGCTGCACGGCGTCGAGCCCCAGCCGCGCTGCGCGCACCGCGGCCGCGGCGAAGGCGTTGCGCACCCGCCTGAGTCCCTCGCGATCGAGCGCGAGCGGCGTGCTCTGACCGGGGGCGAACGGCAGCGGAGACGGTGCGAGCGTCTGCCAGCCGCCGGTGCTGCCGGCAGGGATCTGCGCGCCGCCCTTCCACGGCACCTCGACCGAGGCCTTGCGGCCGGCGTGTGCCAGCTGAACTCCGATCGGCATGTCGGAGTGCCGGCGCACGCTCTCGAGCACACGCGCCATGGCGGCTTCCGTCGCCTCGTCGAAGAGTCCGACGTCGGCATAGCTGATGCGCCCCTGCGGCTCGACTGCCGTCGCCTCGATGGTGAGCAGCGCGGCGCCGGAGAGCGCCAGATGGCCGAGGTGAATCACGTGCCAGTCCGTCATGCAGCCATCGACGGCCGAGTACTGGCACATGGGCGCGATGACGATGCGGTTGACAAGCGTGAGACTGCCGACGCGCAGGGGCTCGAACAGCTTCGGTCCGCTCATGAGTGACTCGGCGAGCGGCGGCTCGCGGTCCGGCCCGCGAACCAGCCGGCGTAGACGACCGACAGCAGTCCGATGACGAAGATGCCATCGAACGTGCCGGCGCCGCCGATCGAGGCTACCGGTGCCCCGAGGCCGCGGATGCGTCCGAGATTCATGAGGTCGGCGCCGATCAGCGTGCCGAGGCTCCCACAGATGTAGGCGAGTGCTCCCGCGTGGCGCCGCGAGAGCACCAGCGCCACGACCGCCGTCGTCATCGTCGGCACGAAGATCGGCTCGGCGATGCCGATACCGGGCTCGGGTCGTGCCAGCAGGTGACAGACGACGGCGACGATCGCGGTGCCGGCGATCGCCAGGCCGACGATCCGGTTACGCAACATCAGGTAGAGCGACAGCAGCGTTGGTATCACCGCGCCGCCCACGTTGACCGCCAGGATGGTGGTCGGCGCGTGGCGCATGACCGGCACGATGTAGGGCATGCCGAAGTAGGTGACCACCGCCGAGCTCATCACGTGACGCTCGGGAAGGTAGGCGATCGGGATGTTGATGTAGCTGCCCAGCAGCGACAGCAGCAGCACGCCGATCATGGCATGCGGCGCGAGCCCCATGCTCTCGGAGGCGAAGCTCAGCAGCCGCGAGGCGACCACGCCCGCGAGCAACGCCAGCAGGATCACCAGCGCAAGAAACGCGGGCGCGGCGAGCGGGAAGTAATGGAGTCCGGGCTGCATGGGTCGTGG
>JASHVF010000224.1 GCA_030039615.1 Gammaproteobacteria bacterium
CACCAGGGCATGGTGCTGGTGACCGGTTCGACCGGCACCGGCAAATCGACCACGCTCGCGGCGATGATCAACCATCTGAACTCCACCCGTAAGCTCAACATCATCAGCCTCGAGGATCCGATCGAGTTCGTGCACTCGAGCAAGCAGAGCCAGGTCATCCAGCGCGAGCTCGGCACTCACATCCCGAATTTCGCCGAAGGCGTGCGCGCGGCGATGCGCGAGGACCCGGACGTGATCCTGGTCGGTGAGCTGCGCGATGCCGAAACCATCTCCATGGCGATGACCGCGGCGGAGACCGGCCACCTGGTGCTCGGCACGCTGCACACCACCGGCGCCGTGAAGACCATCGACCGCATCATCGACGCGCTGCCGGTCGAGGAGCGCGAGCAGACCAAGAGCTTCCTGGCGCAGAGCCTGCTCGCGGTCGTGACCCAGGTGCTGGTGAAGACCGCCGACGGACACGGCCGGCGCGCGGTGTGCGAGATCCTGATGATGACCAAGGCGATCGCCAAGCTCATTCAGACCGAGCAGAGCCACCAGATTCCGAGCCAGCTGCAGATGGGCCGCGACCTCGGCATGCAGCTGCTCGATCAGGCGCTGCTCGCGGCCATCAACGCCCGCGCCATCGATCCCGACGATGCCTATAACTACGCCAGCGAGAAGCGCGCCTTCCAGAAGTTCGTCACCGACACGAGCATGCTGCCGAAGCTCGACAGCGCCCCGCCGGCCCCGGCCGCGGCCTCCGGCAGCGCCGGCTGAGGAATCGGCGGCCATGGCGCAAATCGACGCATTCCTGATCGAGGTCCTCGAGAAGCGCGGCTCGGACCTGCACTTCATCGCCGGCGATCCGCCGCGCATCCGCGTGCACGGCGACCTGATGCCGTTGCGCGAGGAGAAGCTGACTGCCGAGTTCGTCAAGGCGGCGCTCTACGAGATCATGCCGAAGACGGCGAGCGACCGCTTCGAGAAGAAGGACGGCGCCGACTTCGCCCATACGATCGAGGGACGCAGTCGCTTCCGCGTCAACGTCATGCGGCAGCTGAACGGCATGGGCGGGGTGTTTCGCGCGATTCCCTCCAAGGCTCTCACGCTCGACGAGCTGAAGCTCCCCGAGGCGGTGCGGGCCCTGTGCCGGCAGAACAGCGGGTTGATCCTGGTGACCGGCAAGACCGGCTCCGGCAAGTCGACCACCCTCGCGGCGATGATCGACGACATCAACCGACGCGTGAAGGGCCACATCCTCACGGTCGAGGACCCGATTGAGTTCGTGCACGAGCGCAAGAACTGCCTCATCAGCCAGCGCGAGATCGGCGTGCACAGCCCGAGTTTCGCCGCGGCGGTGCATTCGGCGCTGCGCGAGGATCCGGACGTGGTGCTGGTCGGCGAGTTGCGCGACCTCGAGACCATGAGCATCGCGGTAACCGCCGCCGAGATGGGCATTCTCGTCATGGGCACGCTGCACACCAACGGTGCCGCGCCTACCGTCGACCGCATCATCAACGTATTTCCCGCCGACAAGCAGTCGCACGTGCGCACCATGCTGTCCACCTCGCTGCGCGGCGTGGTGTCGCAGCAGCTGCTGCAGCGCGCCGACAAGCAGGGCCGGGTGGCGGCGCTCGAGATCCTGGTCAATACGCCCGCCGCCGCCAACCTCATCCGCCAGGGCAAGCTCGATCAGCTCGACAACGCCATGCAGACCGGCGGCCAGTTCGGCATGCGCACCATGGACTCGGCGATTCAACAGCTGCTCGACTCGCGGCAGATCACCGGCAAAGAGGCCTACAAGAAGGGCATCAACAAGGCCAAGTTCGAGGAGTTCCGCGAGGCGGGCTGAAGGCGCCGCTCCTCGTCCCGCCGCCGGGACGCTAAACTAGGCAGATGACCCGGCGGATCTTCGTCACCACGGCGCTGCCCTACGCCAACGGCCCGTTCCACATCGGGCACATCATGGAGTACATCCAGGCGGACGTCTGGGTGCGCTTCCAGCGCCTGCAAGGCAATCAGGTGCACTTCGTCGGCGCCGACGACGCGCACGGCGCGCCCATCATGCTCAAGGCCGAGGCCGAGGGGCTGACTCCGCAGCAGCTGGTGGCGCGCATCGCCGCCGGCCGGCCGCGCTACCTCTCCGGCTTTCACCTGAGCTTCGACCACTGGCACTCGACCGACTCGCCGGAAAACACGCGCCTGTCCCAGGACGTGTACCAGCGGCTGAAGAGCGCCGGCCTCATATATAAGAAGGACGTCGAGCAGTTCTTCGACCCGGTCAAGGGCATGTTCCTGCCGGACCGCTACATCAAGGGCGAATGTCCCAACTGCCATTCGCCGGACCAGTTCGGCGACGCCTGCGAGGTGTGCGGCACGGTATACGCGCCCACCGACCTCATCAACCCGTACTCGGCGCTGTCGGGAGCCAAGCCGGTGCTGAAGAGCTCGGAGCATTTCTTCTTCCGGCTCTCGGACCCGAAGTGCGTCGCGTTCCTCGGCGCGTGGCTCGATGCACCCGGACGGCTGCAGCCGCAGGTCGCCAACAAGGCGCGCGAGTGGCTCTCGGGGCGCGGCGAGCGGAGCTTGAGCGACTGGGACATCTCGCGCGATGCCCCCTACTTCGGCATCCCGATCCCGGATGCGCCCGGCAAGTACTTTTACGTGTGGCTGGACGCGCCGATCGGCTACCTGGCATCGCTGCAGAGCTATTTCAACAGCGGCAAGGCGCGCGCCAACGGCGAGCCGCGCGGCTTCGAGGAGTTCCTCGCCGCCGCCGACACCGAGCAGATCCACTTCATCGGCAAGGACATCATCTACTTCCATACGCTCTTCTGGCCGGCGATGCTGCGCTTCGCCGGGCCGCCGTACAAAGTGCCGAGCCACGTGTGGGTGCACGGCTTCATCACCGTGTCGGGCGAGAAAATGTCCAAGTCGCGCGGCACCGGCATCAGCCCGCTGCGCTACCTGGACCTCGGCATGAATGCCGAGTGGCTGCGCTACTACCTCGCCGCCAAGCTCAACGCCAGCGTCGAGGACCTGGATTTCAACCCGCAAGACTTCCTGGCGCGCGTCAACAGCGACCTCATCGGCAAGTACGTCAACATCGCGAGCCGCGCCGCCAACTTCATCACGCGCCACTTCGGCG
>JASHVF010000225.1 GCA_030039615.1 Gammaproteobacteria bacterium
TCACCTTGGTCTCTTCGTGGCCGCAGAACGGGCAGTGCATGCGGCTAGCTGTGGTGCGCTTCGCTCATCGGCCGTAGACCGGGAACTGCCGGCACAGCTCGACCACCTGCGGGCGCACGCGCTCGACCGCCGCGGCCGCGCCCTCCGCGTCCAGCACCTCGGTGATGAAGTCCGCCACCTGCTCCACTTCGCGCTCCTTGAAGCCGCGCGTGGTCGAGGCAGGCGTGCCGATCCGCAGTCCGCTGGTCACCATCGGCGGGCGCGGGTCGTTCGGTACGGCGTTCTTGTTGACGGTGATGTTGGCACGCCCGAGCGCTGCATCGGCATCCTTGCCGGTGATGCTGCGGTCGGCGAGGCTCATGAGGAACAGGTGATTGTCGGTGCCGCCCGAGACGATCTGGTAGCCGTTCTTCGCCAGCCGCGCCGCCATGGCGCGCGCGTTGGCGAGCACCTGACGCTGATACTCGCGGAACTCCGGCTGCAGCGCTTCCTTGAGCGCGACCGCCTTGGCGGCGATGACGTGCATCAGCGGCCCGCCCTGGATCCCGGGGAACACCATCGAGTTGAGCTTCTTGGTGATCTCGTCGTTGGCGCGCGCCAGGATCAGTCCGCCGCGCGGCCCGCGCAGCGTCTTGTGGGTGGTCGTGGTCACGACGTCGGCGTGCGGCAGCGGGTTGGGATAGAGGCCCGCTGCCACCAGTCCGGCGACGTGCGCCATGTCCACCACGAAGTAGGCGCCGACCGCGCGCGCGATCGCAGCGAAGCGCGACCAGTCGACCACGCGCGAGTAGGCGGAGAAGCCGGCGATGATCAGCTTCGGCCGGTGCTCCTGCGCGAGGCGCTGCACCTGGGCATAGTCGATCTCGCCGTTCGCCGGAAGGATGCCGTACTGGAAGGCGCGGAAGAACTTGCCGGAGAAATTCACCTTGGCGCCGTGCGTCAGATGCCCGCCGTGGTCGAGGCTCATGCCGAGGATGGTCTCCCCGGGCTGCAGCAGCGCGAAGTAGGCGGCGGCGTTCGCCTGCGAGCCGGAGTGCGGCTGCACGTTGGCGTAGTCGGCGCCGAACAGCTGCTTCGCGCGGTCGATCGCCAGCTGCTCGGCGACGTCGACGAACTCGCAGCCGCCGTAGTAGCGCTTGCCGGGATACCCTTCCGCGTACTTGTTGGTGAGCACCGAGCCCTGCGCCGCGAGCACGCGCGGACTGGTGTAATTCTCCGAGGCGATCAGCTCGACATGATCCTCCTGGCGGCGGCGCTCGCCCTCGATCGCCCGGGCCAGCTCGGGGTCGAAGTCGGCGATGGTCTCGTTGCTGCGGAACATGCGTGCTAGGCCTCGGTGCGGCAGGCGGAAACGGGCTGGCGATTGTACCGGAACGACCCGCCAGCCGCCCTTGTGACGCGCGCGCGCGAGCGCAGAACCCGCGCGGCAAGCGCGCAGCTACAGCAGGTTCTCCAGCACCGCGTTCCAGGCCTGGGCGAGGTTGCCGCGGTTGTAGCCGCCGCCGCCGAGCGCCAGCACGCGTCCGTGGCCGAGGCGCTCGGCGAGCTCGCGCAGCGAGCGCGCCGCGTGCCCGTGCGAGCGGGCCGAAAGGCGCAGGTGCGTGATCGGGTCGCCCTCGAGGCTGTCGGCGCCGCACTGCAGGATGATGAATTCGGGCTCGAAGCGCTCGAGATGCTTGAGCACCCGCGGCCACACCTGCTCGAACACCGCATCGTCCGCGCCCGGCGGCAGCGGCACGTTGAGCTTCATGCCGGCGGCGGCGCCGCGCCCGGTCTCGCCGCTCGCGCCCGTGCCCGGATAGAGGTAGCGCCCATCCTCGTGCAGATCCGCGAACACCACCGCGGCGTCATCCTCGAAGGCGTAGAACACACCGTCGCCATGGTGCGCGTCTATGTCGACGTAGGCGACGCGCTTGAGTCCCGCGCGCTTCAGCAGCTCGATCGCCACGCCGCAGTCGTTGAACACGCAGAAGCCCGCGGCGCGCTCGCGCGCCGCGTGATGCAGCCCCGCGATCGGAACGAAGGCGCGACGGCAGTCGCCGCGCATGATCGCCTCCACGGCGGCGAGCGTCGCACCGACGACAGCCGCCGCCGCCTCGTACACCCCGCGGAACGCGGGGGTGTCGCCCGCATCCAGCAGCCCGGTGCCGCTCACCGAGCGCTCGCGCACGAACTCGAGGTATGCGGGGCTGTGGAAGGCGCGCAGCTCCTCGTCGGAGGCGGTGCGCGGCTCGAGCACCTGCACGCGCCGGTCGAGGCCGCGTGCCTGGTACTCGCGCGTGAAGGCGGCGAGCCGATCGGGGCCGAATGGATGGCCGTCACCAAAGCTGTAGCGAGCGAGCCGCTCGCTCACCACCACTCCCACGCCGTCACTCATGTGCGCTCCCGGGCGTTCGCGCAAACCCCCACGCGCCGCAGCCTAACACAGCGGGCGCTGGCCCCGACGCGTGGCGCGCGCCGCGCACCCTAGCCCCGGAAGTGCGGCCTCGCCATAATCACACCCCATCC
The DNA here is from genome assembly GCA_030039615.1 of Gammaproteobacteria bacterium. Lineage (GTDB taxonomy): Bacteria > Pseudomonadota > Gammaproteobacteria > Steroidobacterales > Steroidobacteraceae > 13-2-20CM-66-19. The sequence continues at coordinate 2,509 of JASHVF010000225.1, forward strand.
CCCGGTTTGCAGTCC
>JASHVF010000226.1 GCA_030039615.1 Gammaproteobacteria bacterium
AGGGCTGCACGTTGAGCGCCACGATCCGGCGTCCCGGTGCGCGAAAGAGCGCGCCCGACCCGGTCGTGAAGTCCGAGAGGCGCGTGCCGACGGCGAGGATCGCATCCGCGTCGGCCGCCAGGGTGTTGGCGGCGGCGGTGCCGGTCACGCCGACGCCGCCGAGATTGAGCGCATGGCTCGCCGGCAGGGCGGACTTGCCGGCCTGCGTCTCGCCGCTCGGCACCCCGTGCCGCTCGCAGAAGGTGCGCAGCGCCGCGCCTGCCTCGGAATAGAGGACGCCCCCGCCGCATACGATGAGCGGGCGGCGTGCCGCGCGCAGCGCCTGCGCCGCCTCCGCAAGCTCGCGCGGGTCCGGCGGCGGACGCCGCGCGGCCCATACCCGCTCCTCGAAGAAGCTGCGTGGCCAGTCGTGCGCCTCCGCCTGCACGTCCTGGCAGAGCGCGAGCGTCACGGGACCGCAGCTCGCCGGGTCGGTCAGCACCTGCATGGCCCGCGGGAAGGCGCGCAGCAGCTGCTCGGGCCGCGTGAGGCGGTCGAAATAGCGCGATACGGGCCGCAGGCCGCCGGATCGGTGAGCACCTGCATGGCGCGCTCCAGGGCCGTCAGCAGCTGCTCGGGCCGGGTGATGCGGTCGAAGTAGCGTGACACCGGGCGCAGGCAGTCATTCGCGGTGATGAGCCCGTCGCCGAAGTCCTCCACCTGCTGCAGCACCGGATCGGGTACGCGGCTGGCGAACACATCGCCGGGCAGCAGCAGCACCGGCAGGCGGTTGACGTGCGCCAGCGCCGCGGCGGTCACCAGATTCGTCGCGCCCGGCCCGATGGAGGTCGTGCAGGCCATCATGCGGCGGCGCTGCGTGGCCTTGGCGTAGGCGACCGCCGCGTGGCCCATCGCCTGCTCGTTGTGGGCGCGCAGCGTCGGCAGCGCCTCGCGCGCGCCGAACAGCGCCTCCCCGAGCGCCGCGACGTTGCCGTGGCCGAAGATCGCCCACACCCCGGCGAATATCCGCGTGCGTTCGCCGCCGTACTCGGTCCACTGCGCGGCCATCGCCCGCACCAACGCCTGCGCCATCGTGAGCCGAGTCGCCTTCAATGCCCGTCCTCAACCGATTCCCAGACCGCGAGCAGCGCGCGTAAGCGGGCCGCATCGTGGGCAATGCTACCGCCGACGATGAAGCCGCGCACGACGCCTGCACCGGCCGCCGCCGCGAGGAGCTGCGCCGCGCGCTCGGATTCGCCCTCGAGCACGAGGAGTACACCACGGCAATAGGCATCGCCGGCCTCGATCGCCCGGGCGCACTGCCCGAGCGCCGCCGCGTCCGCGGGCATGGCGAGCGCCCACCAGTCGGGGCGGATGCCGAGCCCGTAGATCCGCGCCATGACCTCGGCCGGGCGTCCGGCGCCGATCTCGAGCAGCAGCTCGCGTCCGTGGGCGCGACAGGCAGCGGCAACGCGCTCGAGGCTGCGCGCTTCGCGCGCCTGAAGCTCATCGCCCGCCCCGGCGGGAAACTCGCAGCGGCAGGCCACCGTCACGCCGCTCGGCCATTCGCTGAGCGCCGCCGACAGGCTCGCGGCGGCGAGCTCGAGCGGCCGTGCGAGCGGCAGCTCGACGCGCTGTGCCACCCACAACCCGGCCCGTTGCGCGGCGAGTCGCACCTCGGGGCCCGCCGTCGCCTCGAGCAGCACGCCGACACCCTCGCTCCCGGCACCCGCCTGCGCCGCCGCTGCGATCGCGAGCGGCTCCGCTCCCGCGCGCGCGGCGAGGGCGCAGACGCGCCCCGGACCGCGCCGCGCGGTCGTGACCCAGTGCAGATGATTGAGCTGCGCATCGAGGCGCAGCGCGCGCTGCGCGCTGCCGTGCGCGAGGTAGTGCTCGAGCTCGATGAGCGAGGGGAACTCGGATGAGCACAGCAGGCGCGACACCGCGAGAGCCCCGCAGGCATTGCCGTAGCGCGCGCTGCGCTCGAGCGGCTCATCGCGCAGGTAGCCGCGCAGGAACCCGGCGAGGAACGCATCCCCCGCACCGAGAACGTTGTAGACCTCGATCGGCATGCCGCAGACGACCAGGCCGTCCTCGATACGTTCCGGGATGGCGTCGGCGAACACCACGCAGCCGGCCGCGCCGCGCTTGACGACCAGCACCGCGCGCGAGCCGGCGCGGATGCGGCGCAGCGCCGCGAGCGTATCCTCGGCTCCGCCCGCGATGTGCATCTCCTCCTCGGTGCCGACGATGAGATCGCAGTCCGGCAGCACGCCGCTGAGCGCCTCGGTCACCCGCGCCGAGCGCGCGTAGCGGCTCTCGCCCGCATCGTGGCCGCCGATGCCCCAGAGATTGGGCCGGTAATCGATGTCGAGGATCACGCTGCGCCCGCGGGCGCGCGCCACGTCGATGGCCTTGCGCTGGGCGAGCGCACCCGTCGCGAGAGAGAAGTGCGTGCCCGTCACCAGCACGGCGCGCGCGCTGGCGATGAGCTGCGCGTCGACGTCGTCGGGTGAGAGCACACTGTCGGCGCAGTTCTCGCGATAGAAGATGAGCGGAAAGCTCGCGGAATCACGCACCGCGAGCAGCACCAGCGGCGTGAGGCGCTGCGCATCGACGCCGACGGCGCGCGTGTCGACACCCTCGCGCGCGAGCTGCTCGCGCACGAAGCGGCCCATCGGCTCATCGCCGACCCGCGTCACCAGGGCGGCGCGCAGTCCCAGGCGCGCGGCTCCGATGGCCACGTTCGCCGGGCACCCGCCCACGCCCTTTGCGAAGCTCGCGATGTCCTCGAGCCGGCTGCCGATCTGCTGCCCGTAGAGGTCGACGCTGACGCGGCCGATCGCAACGAGGTCGAGTGAGGGGCGCGATGCAGTCACCGCTCAAGGCTACTGCGGATCGCGGCCGCCGGCCAAGCGGTGGTATCGTGTCAGCCGCATGGCGCACGCACACAGGCACGAACCCCATCACCATCACGGTCACAGTCACCACGGTCACAGCCATGGCCACGGCCACGGGGGCGAGGGCCACGCCGAGCAGGCCGGCGAGCGGCGCCTGCAACTGGCCTTGGGAATCCTCGGCGCTTTCACGCTGGTCGAGGCGCTTGGCGGCTGGTTCGCCAACTCGATCGCGCTGCTCGCCGAGGCCGCCCACATGCTGGCCGACTCGGCCTCGCTGGTGCTCGCCATCATCGCGATCCGCGTCGGTCGCCGGCCGGCGAGCCTGCGCCGCACCTACGGGCACCGCCGATACCAGCCGCTCGCCGCGTTCGTCAACGGCCAGCTGTTGCTGCTGCTCACCGTGTGGGTGGTCTACGAGGCGCTGCTGCGGCTGATGCAGCGCCCCGCGGTAAACGCGCCGCTGATGCTCGGCATTGCGGTCATCGGCGGCGTCGCCAACCTCGCAGCCTTCCTCGCGCTCTCGGGCGCGCGCTCCCTCAACGAGCGCGGCGCGCGTGCCCACGTGCTGAGCGACCTGCTCGGCTCGGCGGCGGCGAGCGCCGCGGCGCTGGTGATTCTCGCCACCGGGTGGACGGTCGCCGACCCGCTGCTTTCGCTGGTGGTAGCGGCGCTCATCTTCCGTTCCGCCTGGGCGCTGACGCGCGAGTCGGCCCACGTGCTGCTCGAGGGGGCGCCGACGGGCTGCGACGTGAAAGACGTCGAGAGCGAGCTCCTCGGGCACGTGCCGGGGCTCGTCGGGGTACACCACGTACACGTATGGTCGATGACCGGCGAGCGGCCGACCGTCACGCTGCACGCCAACCTCGCAGTCGGCAGCCGCCACGGCGAGGTGATTGCCGCGATCCATGCGCGCCTCGAGCAGCGGCTGCGGGTCGAGCACACCACCGTGCAGATCGAAGAGGAAGGCAACTGTGACACCCCCGACTGTGGACCATCCGGGCGGGCCGTGGGAAGCTAGTCCGATGCCTTTGCGCCGCTCCCGACTCGCGACCTGCGCCGCGCTGCTCGCCGCCGGGCTCTCTCCTGCCGCGCTCCTCGCCAGCCCTCCTCCTGCGGGCACCGCCTTACGCAGCGCGACGGTGGCGATCGGTTTTGACAGTCGCAGTCGCTGCCCCGATCTCATTCAGACCGATCCGCAGGAGGCTTCCGCGGCGGTCGTGGTGCTGGTCGTCGGACCGAGCGGAGTACCCACCGAGCCGTCGATCCGCACGTCCTCCGGCTCCGACGCGCTCGACGCGACGGCGCTCAGCTGCGTCACGCGGCTGCGCTACCTGCCCGCGGTGCGTGCCGGCGACGGCACGGCAGTCGCCTCGTGGCA
>JASHVF010000227.1 GCA_030039615.1 Gammaproteobacteria bacterium
AGAGCGCTCAGGTGCCGCTCCGCGTCCTGCACCGGCACGTGCAGCGCCCCCGGGATGCGGCGCAGCTCGAGCGTCTGTGCGGTCGGCGAGCGCACGTCGACGATCAGCGGTGCGGCACCGCCGTCGATCTGCTGACGCAGCTCCGCGACGCTGATGCGCGCCATGTCGAGCGCGGCGTAGAAGCGGCGCCGTTCCCACCACTTGACGAGAATGTAGCCGAGCAGCAGCAGCAGCAGCAGCCCGGCCGCCGCGCCGCCGAACTGCGCCGCCTGCGGCAGCAGGCGTTCGATCTGCGAGCGCAGCAGCGCGCCCGCGAGCAGCGCCGCGCCCACCCACAGCGTCGAGCTGAGCGCACTCAGGACTGCGAACCTGACGAGGTGCATGCGCGTGGCGCCGGCGAGCGGCGGGGCGATGAGCGCGAGTCCCGGCACGAACTTGGCGAACAGCAACGCCTTCGGGCCCCAGCGCTCGAAGACGCTCAGCGTCTGGCTGACACAGGAATCAGGCGACAGCGAGATCTGGCACAGCAGGCGCATCACGCGGCTGCCGTAGACGCGGCCCGCGCTGTACCAGGCGCTGTCGGCGATCAGGCAGGCGACGACTGCGAACGCATACAGCGTCGGTAGCGACAGCTTGCCGCTGGCGGAGACGGCGCCGGCGACCACCAGCGTGGGTACGGCAGGCACGGGAAATCCGAGCTGCTCGAGCAGTACGTTCAGGAACACGAAGCCGAGACCCAGGGGGCTGCGCATGGCCGGATCTTGCGCCCCGGGGGAGGGAGCGACAAGAACACCACCGGGGGATGCATCGATCCCCCGGACGGCTGCACGCCGCCGAGGCGGCGCCGCTCAGCGGCTGCGGCTCAGCTCGGGAAGCGCGTGAAGAGCGCGGCTACCGCGGCGTCGATGCGCTGCTCGGCGGTCGCACCGGTCGCGCCGTAGAGGTCCTGATCGACGGAGGCGTGCCAGAGCGGCTCGCGCGTCTTGGCGTCGTACATGTCGATGCCGATCACGCCCTGGCGGTAAACGGATGGACCGTACCAGCCTCCCCAATAGGGTCCCCAGTAGCCGCGCCAGCCCCAGTAGCCGTACGCGTAGGGATAGCCCGCACCGTCGACCACCAGCGTCGAGCCGATGCCATAGCCCACCAGGCAGTCGGCATTGGCCTGCGCGAGCTGTACGCCGACGGACTGCATGTGCGAGGTGATCGCGGCGCGCAGTCGGCTCTCGTTCACGGGGTTGGCGATCGTGCCGCGCATCGGGTTGTCGGTGCGGAACGAGCCGATGAACGCAAACGTATGGCACTGGCCCGGATGGAACGCCGTGCGGTTCACGTCGGAACGCACCTGCAGGGCGCAGCCCGCGAGGCTCACGCCGATAAGAAGGCCCAGGGCCAGTGAGGTCAGTATCCGTTTCTGCATGTGTATAACCTCGGCCAGGGGCGCAGCTTCACCTGCGCCGCACCTGCGAAACGTGCGGTGCGGCGTTCGGTTGACAGCCGCAAATGATGCGCCGGGCTTCCGGGGGCGGCAACGAGCTCCATAATGCGCGCATGCCAGGCCCGCCCAAAGCCATCGTCTCCTGGAGCTCGGGGAAGGACAGCGCCTACGCGCTGCATGAGGCGCGCGCCGCGGGGCTCGCCGAGGTCGTGGGCGCCGTTACGACCTTCAGCGAGGTCTATGACCGGGTCGCGATGCATGGGGTGCGCGCGAGCCTCCTCGAGCGCCAGATCGCCGCCCTCGGGCTTCCCTCGCTCAGGGTGATGCTTCCCACGCCCTGCACCAACGAGGTCTACGAGGCGCGTTTCGGCGAGGCGTGCGAGCGCCTCAAGGCGCAGGGGATTAGACATATCGTATTCGGGGATCTGTTCCTCGAGGACATCCGCGCCTATCGCGAGCGGCAGCTCGCCGCGTGCGGCATGACCGCGATCTTTCCGCTCTGGCGGCGCGACACGGCAGCACTCGCGCGCCGCATGATCGCGAGCGGCATCGTGGCGCACCTGGTGTGCGTCGACCCGCGGCGGCTCGATCGCAGCTTTGCCGGGCGGCGCTTCGATCACGCGCTGCTCGACGAGCTGCCGGCGGACGTCGATCCCTGCGGCGAGAACGGCGAGTTCCACACCGTGGTCTCTGCCGGCCCGATGTTCGCAGCTCCCATCGCCGTGCGCGTGGGCGAGATCCAGGAGCGCGACGGCTTCGTGTTCGCCGACGTGCTCGCGGACTAGCGCCCGCACCGCAGACGTACCGCCCGCGGCAGCCGTGCCGCGCAGAGTCCGAGGAGCGCGAGCAGCGTCCAGAGCTCCAGCGCGCCGCCGCCGCCACCACCACCACCGCTCGAGGCCGCGGTGACGGTGAGCGTCGCCGAGGACTGCACGGTCGCCGTGCCGGCGGTGCAGCTCAACGTGTAGGTATCGGTTCCCGCCGCAGTCGGAGTGACCGACGTGCTGCCGCTCGTCGACTGCGAGCCGCTCCAGCTTCCCGAGCCGGTGCAGCTGCTCACGTTGATGCCGTTCCAGGTGAGAGTCGCCGACTGGCCGACGGTGATCGAGGTGGGTGACACACTGATGAGCGGCGGTCCGGCCGGGAGCGAGGCGACTGCGTCCTCCGCCTGGATGAAGCCGTAGCCGCTCGAGTAGTTGGGGACCGTGGTGCTCATCGCCGCGGCCGTGTTGCGCATCGCGTCGTAGATGTCGGTCGGGGTGAGCGCGGGGTTCGCCTGCAGCATCAGCGCCGCGAGTCCCGCTGCGTGCGGCGTCGCGGCCGAGGTGCCGAAGTAGTTCGGGTAGCTCGCGTCGTTCGCACAGCCGGCGACCGTGGAGCTGTCCGTGAAGCCGCTGTCGGCGAGCGGGAATCCGAAGAACGTCGTGTTGACGCCGTCGGGGCCGACGATGTCGGGCTTCTGGCGGTACTCGGCCGTCGCCAGCCGCGCGCCGGTGCTGGCGTCGAAGAGGATCGGCGAGCCGCCGAGCGACGAGTAATACTCGAGCTGCGTGGTCGCCACCTGGCCGCAGGGTACCGTGTCGGCGAAGAACGCCGCGCCGACGGCGACCGCGCCCGCGGCGAACGAGTGACCCTGGATGGTCGGGTTGGTCGTGGGCGGGAAGTTGGCGATCGCGCTGCCGGCGCCGTCGTCCTCCCAGGCCACCTTGATGCGCCCGGGCGCAGTCGTGCCGTTGGCGAGCCCGATCGTGATGCTGACGGTACCCGCATCGGTGTTGGCGCCGCCGGTTGCGTCCGCCGGGTTGCCGACGATCAGCACCTGCACGGGATCGGCGCCGACGCTGTTCGGACCGGTACAGGTGACCGTGTCGCCGTCGAGATTGAACACCGTGTAGCTCACGGTCGATGACACGCAGACGTCGATCTGGCTGGTGGCGCCGGCGGTCGAGCCCGAGTTGCCGGGCCAGGCGCCCGTCAGATAGGGCTGATCCCACTCGACAACCAGAGCGATGAACTCGCCGGGGACGAGCGCCGGGACGGTGACCGTCAGCGCTGAGGTCTGTGTCGCACCGCTGGCATCGAAATTGAGCAGCTCCTCGCCCAGCTGCTCGCCGCTGCCCGCGATGCTGAAACTCGGCGCCGTACAGCCGGAAGTGCACGAGGCGGCGGGATTGTCGTAGGCAAGGTTGCTGTCGTTGCCCGCCGCAGAGAAGTAGGCGGCGCCGGCGGCATTGACCGTATCGATCGCCTCGCCCACCAGGCCGTCCTGAAAGAAGGGCTCATCGAAGTAGCCGACGTCGT
>JASHVF010000228.1 GCA_030039615.1 Gammaproteobacteria bacterium
GGGGTGGACTGCGCCGCCGCGGCCGGCGAAGGCGCGGCCGGCTGCGTCGCGGGCGGCGGCGACGCGCCGCGCGCCACCGCCACGGTGAACAGCGCGAGTGCCAGGGTGAAGAAGGCCGCAACCACCGCCGGAAGCAGTTTCGATTGCGCCGGAGCGCGCGGAAGCTTGGTGTTCAAGGCGGGATCCCTCCGCTCGGCTGCTGAGCCAGGCATGAGTCGACGAGTCGTTCGAATTCGCGCCCCGGGCGCAGTGGATCCGCCACCGGCAGGCCGAGCCGGTGGCTCTCCCGCGCCATCAGATCATGCGCCGGGCGGGCCTCGAGCTGCGCGGTGTTGAGACAGACGCCGGCGCAGCGGATCGCCGGGTTGGTACGGCGTCCGAGCTGCAGCGTGAGATCGATGGTCTCCGGAATTCCCGGGATCGGATAATCAGGATAGCCGAGCACGCGCTCGCGACCGGGCAGGTGGCAGACGACGAACACATCGGGCTGGCTGCCGTGCAGCAGCCCGAGCGAGACCGCCGCGTACGCCGGATGAAACAGCGATCCCTGACCCTCGATGACGTCCCAATGATCGGCCGGCGCGTCGGGACTCAGCATCTCAGCGGCGCCCGCCTCGAAGTCGGACACCACCGCGTCCATCGGCATGCCGCGGCCGGCGATCAGGATGCCGGTCTGTCCGGTCGCGCGGAAGTCGACGGCGCGGCCGCGCGCGGCGAAGGCGCGCGTCAGAGCGAGCGCTGCGTATTTCTTGCCGAGCGCGCAGTCGGTGCCGACGGTGAGCAGACGCTTGCCGCTGCGCTTGCGGCCGGTGGCGATCGGGATGCGTGGCGGCGGGATGCGCACGTCGATGAGCCGCCGGCCGCAGCGCGCCGCGGTGGCGCTGAGCTCCGGGATGTCGGTGAGCCGGGCGTGCAGGCCGCTGACGAGGTCGAGGCCCGCCTCGAGCGCTTCGATGAGGAGCGGCACCCAACGCTCGCCGATCACGCCGCCGACGTTGGCGACGCCGATGACGAGCCCGCGCGCGCCTTTAGCGTACGCCTCCCGCGCAGGCAGTCGCGGCAGGCCCGTCGACACGGTCGCCTCCGCGCAGGCCCACTCACCGACGCAGCGCTCGGGTATCCAGTCGCGCAGCCCGAAGGCCGTCTTGGCGAAGGCCGGCTCGGTGGCATCGCCGAGGAACAACAGATACGGATACGGCAGCCGCTCGAGTGCGTGCGTCGCGTCGTTCCCTCCCCCGCCCTGGGCACCTGTCGCCACCGCTGCCATCCGGCGCGATCAGAAGCGTGCGGTGATCGCGGCACCGAGGGTGCGCGGCTGCAGCAAGGTGATCGTGCCGCCGAAGTTCGGCGTGCCGGCGTTGCCGTAGGAGGTGATGCCGCGCGCGTCCCCGAGGTTCTTGACGTAGAGCTCGAACGTCCAGCGCTGGTTATCGAGCCCGGCACGCAGGTTGACGGTGTTGTAGCTCGGCAGCGCGGCGCGCGGATCCGGCACGAACACGATCGCGCCGCCGACCACCGAAGGGCTCGCGGCGAAATCGCTGATGCGCGAGCCGGTGTAGGCCCAGGTCGCGCCGGCGAACGCGTCGTAGCCGTCGACGGCATGCCAGGTGTAGGAGCCGTCGAGCGCCGTGCTCCACTTCGGCACGTACGACAGCTCGTCGCCGTCGGTGCCGCCGGCGGCGGGCGCGTTCGAGGTCAGGTTGGCGTCGACGTAGGCGCCGGTCAGCAGGAAATTCAAGCCCTCGAGCGGCGACAATCCGAGGGTCCACTCCAGGCCCTTGCTCTGGGCGGAGCCGCCGTTGGCGTCGATGGTGTAGTTCTCGACGAACTCCGACAGCTGGATCTTCTGCCAGTTGATGAGGAACGCCGCCACATCGACCGACAGGTGGTTGTCGAGGAAGGTGCTGCGCGTGCCGAGCTCGTAGTTGGTGGTCGAATCCGACTGGTAGGTGGTCGGCACGCCTGGCGTAACGGTCGGCGGCAGGGCATTCGGCCCGCCCGGGCGGTAGCCGGTCGCCACGCGCGCGTACGCCAGGGTGTTGTCGGTGACGTGCCAGCGCGGCGCGATCGAGTAGGTCCAGTCGGTGCCGGTCGACTGGCCGCCGGTGAACTCGGTCGGACTCACCAGCAGCCCGCTGATGCTCTCGTCCGTCGACTGCCGGTTCTCGGACCAGCGGGCCCCGAGCGTGAGGTCCCACTGCGGATTGAACTGGTAGGTGATCTGGCCGAAGCCGGACCACTCGCGATAGAGCGCACCGAGATGCGGGGTCTCGAATGAGGGCAGGGGCGTGAGCTGCTGACTGGGTATGTAGAAGCTCGGCAGCGTCTCGTCGATGGTCGAGGCTTCGTGCGTGTAGAAGGCCCCGAGCTGCCACTCCAGCGGCTGCGCCGTACTCGAGGTCAGGCGTATTTCCTGGGTGAACTTGCCGAGGTTGACGACGTCGGTCTCCGCGAGCCCGGCGGGCGCCCCGACGACGCTCGCGGCGAGGTCGCCGTAGGTTCCCGCCGCCGGCACCCCGGACTCGAGCTCGAGCGAGGACTCGTCGGTGAACAGGTTCACGTAGGTCTGCCCGTAGCTCGAGATCGAGGTCAGCGATCCGAAGCCGAGGTTCCAGTCGAGCGTCGCGCTGAACACCTTGTAACGGAAGGTGCTCGGCTCGTTGATGAAGCGGCTCTGGTCGTATTCGCCGACCAGCGGCTGCAGCTCGTTGGCCGGCGGGGTGAGCGGCGTACCCGCGGCACCCACGACATCGACCTGCGGCGTGCCGTCGGTGCGCAGGGTCTGACCGAACGCGCTCAGCCGGATGGTGAAGCTATCGGTCGCCTTGACGAGCAGCGAGGCGCGCAGACCCTCGCGGTAGCCGCGGTTGATCTGACTCTCGCCGAGCGTCGGGTCGTCGATGTAGCCCGGGATCCAGGTGTCGTAGCCGCTGATGCGGATCGCGGCGCTGTCGCCGATCGGCTGGTTGATCATGCCCTTTACCAGGGGATCACCGCCGCCGTGAGCGATATCCTCGTAGCCGACCTGGAAGGCGCCGGCCGCCGCGCCCGGATCCGGGGCATTGGTGACGAACTTGAGCAGTCCGCCCTCGCTGCCGGCGCCGTACAGCGTCCCCTGCGGACCGCGCAGCACCTCCACTCTCTGCAGATCCCAGGTATCGAAGTCGCTGGTGATGATGGCGCCGTCGGCGAGCGCGTTGCTCGAGCCGACCGGGGTGTCATCGACGTAGACGGTCACGGTCGAGCCGATACCGCCGACGTTCTCGCCGCGCAGCGTGATGCGGGACAACCCCGGCTGCGACTCCTGCACCGAGAGCGCCGGCACCAGCGCCTGCAGATCCTGGAAGTCCCCCACACGCTGCTGCTCGATCTCATCCGAGGTGACCGCGGTGACGCCCATCGGCACGTCGTGCAGCTTCTCCGCGCGCTTCTGCGCGGTGACCACGATCTCCTGCAGCGCGCCGGCCGTGCCGGCGGAGGTGTTCTGCTGCGCCTGCTCGTCGGCGGCGCGCGCTCCCGGAGCCACCGCGAGCACGGCGGCGAGCAGGGACGATGCAGGAACCCGTAGCGGCCTCGGCATGAGCAAATACCCCCGGGGACGCCAGATTCCCCCCTTTATCCAATGTGACAACAATTTTTCAGAATTGGCAAATTAATTTTCACGAGCATCCGCTCACGGTAGGATTGCGGCGTGGCCGCGAAATTCGAATCAGGCCGGGCGGGTGCGCCGGCGCCCCTGGCGGCAGGCGCGCCCGCCTCGGTCGCCAAACCGGGCGCCGTGCTCAAGGCGCTGCGCCGCAGGCAGGGCTGGACGCTCGCCGAGGTCAGTCGCCGCACCGGGCTGCCGCTCTCGACGCTCTCGAAGATCGAGAACGACAAGATGTCGCTCACCTTCGACAAGCTGTCGCGGCTGTCGAGCAGCCTCGAGGTCGATATCTCGGCGCTCTTCAACGGCGAGGCCGGCGAAGCCGCCTCCCCCGGCGCGAGCGGTCGGCGCAGCGTCACCCGGGCCGGGGAAGGCAAGGCGATCGAGACCCAGAACTACTCGCACCTCTACCCGGCGTGGGAGCTGCTCAACAAGCGCATCATTCCGATCGTCGCCGAGCTGCACGCGCGCAGCCTCGCGGAGTTCGGCGAGCTCGTGCGCCATCCCGGCGAGGAGTACGCCTACGTGCTCGAGGGGGAGGTCGATCTGTACACCAGCCTGTACGCGCCGGTGCGCCTCAAGACCGGCGATTCGATCTACTTCGACAGCGGCATGGGCCACGCCTACATTGCCGCGGCCGCGGGCCCGTGCCGCGTGCTGTCGCTGTGCTCGGCACCTGAAATGCAGCTGATCGCCGCGAGCAGCGGCCGGCCGCGCGGCGAAGGGCCGCGCCGGGCGCCGGCGGCGGCCCGGAAAAAGCGCGCCTGAGGGCGCCGTCCGGCGCGCTACTGCGCCTGCGGCGGGGCATCGAGCGCGAGCGTCGCGGTGGAGGGACCGCGCGCCGCGCGCAGCCGCACGCTCACCTCCTCCGCCCGGGCGAGCACCCGCAGGGCGTTGCCGCCGGCAACCTTGGCAAGCTCCGCATCGCTCCAGCCGCGGTGCGCGAGCTCGGCGAGCAGCGCCGGGTACTTGTCGACACCGTCGAGACCGGTCGGCCCCTCGGGGATGCCGTCGAAGTCCGAGCCGAGGCCCACGTGATCGACGCCGGCCACCTGGCGGATGTGGTCGATGTGATCGGCCACGTCGCCGATCCCCACCGCCGGCTTCGGCTGCGCGCGCTCCCACTCCGCCAGCGCGGCCTTGGCGCGCTCGGGCTGCCCGATGTAGAGGCCGCCGAAGGGCGGGCTGTTGTTGCGCGCCACCTCGGCCGCACGCTCCGCGTCCCAGCGGCGGCGCGCCTCCGAGACGTAGCCCGGGAAGAAATTGACCATCACCACGCCGCCGTTGGCGGCTACCAGGCGCAGCACGTCGTCGGGCACGTCGCGCGGATGATCGACCAGCGCCCGTGCCGAGGAGTGCGAGTAGATGACCGGCGCCTCGCTCACCGCGAGCGCCGCGCGCATGGTCTCCTCCGACACGTGCGACAGGTCGACCAGCATGCCGATACGGTTCATCTCGCGCACCACCTCCCTGCCGAAAGGCGTGAGCCCGTGGTGCGCGGGATTGTCGGTCGCCGAGTCCGCCCAGGCCGTGTTGGACGAATGAGTGAGCGTCATGTAGCGGGCGCCGAGGTCGTAGTAGGCGCGCAGCACGTCGAGGGAGTTGTTGATCTGGTGGCCGCCCTCGACGCCGATCAGCGAGGCGACCCTGCCGGCCCTGTGTGCGCGCGCGACGTCGGCCGCGGTGTATGCCATGGCGAGATCGTCCGGGTAGCGCGCGCACATCTGCTTGACGAGGTCGATCTGCTCGATGGTCATCTGCACGGCCGCCGCGCCCGGCACCTCGACCGGGATGAAGACCGACCAGAACTGCGCGCCGACGTGCCCGGCCCTGAGGCGCGGGATGTCCGTCATCAGCGGCGGGCTGCCCGCGGGCGCCGGCAACGTCAGCGTCGAACGGCTCAGGTCGACCTTCGAGAGGTCGCCGGCGAAGCGGGTGCGGATCTCCCACGGCAGGTCGTTGTGGCCGTCGACGAGCGGCGTCTGCGCGAGGATCCGCTCGATACGCTGCGCCTCCACATCCGCACCGAGCGCCGGTGCGGCGAGCAGCAGCGCGGACAGCAGCGTCAGCGCGAAGTGCGCGCGCGGGGCGGAGTGCGGCATGGGCGGCGATCCTTCTTTGTGCTGCGAGTGCGGGGCGCGATCATACCGGAGCGCGCCGCTGCCGCACGCCGTGCCGCCGCGGCACGCTCACCGGCCGGCGACGATCGCGATCGCGTTGGTCACCGCGGTCACGCCCGGGACGCCGCGAGCCAGCCAGGTCGCCGCGTCGCGATCCGGACCGTCGAACGCCAGTCCCGTGAGATAGGCCACCCCGCCGTCGACCCGCACCTCGAGCGCCGGGTAGAAGTGCAGCGGGTCCGCCTTGAGCGCCGCATAGACGCGCGCGGCGGTAGCGGCATCCGCGCTCGCCTGCTCGCTGGAGCGCTCCGGCAGCTGCGCGCACCCGGCGGCGAGCAGCAGCGCCACCGCTCCGAGCACGAACCGGTGGCTCATGATCCGCGACGCACCGCGCTGCATCAGCTCAGCGCCTGCCGCAACTCCCCGATCAGGTCGTTCACGTCCTCGACGCCCACGGACAGGCGGATCAGCCCGTCGCTGATCCCGAGAGCGCGGCGGGTCGAGTCCGGGAGTGAGGCGTGGGTCATGATCGCCGGATGCTCGATCAGGCTCTCGACGCCGCCGAGGCTCTCGGCGAGCGCGAACAGTGAGCAGCGCTCGAGGGCGCCGCGCGCGGCCGGCAGGCCGCCGCGCAGCACCGCGGTGACGATGCCGCCGTAGCCGCCCTGCATCTGGCGCCGGGCGAGCGCGTGCTGCGGGTGGCTCGCGAGCCCCGGGTAGTAGACGCGCTCGACCTGCGGGTGCTGCTCGAGGAACTGCGCGACGGCGAGCGCGTTGGCGCAGTGCCGCTCCATGCGCAGCGCCAGCGTCTTGATGCCGCGCAGCGTCAGGAAGCTGTCGAACGGGCTCGAGACGCCGCCGAGCGCGTTCTGCAGATACGCGAGCCGCTCGGCGAGCTCACTCCCGGCGCGCACCACCGCCGCACCGCCGACCGAGTCCGAGTGCCCGTTCAGGTACTTGGTGGTCGAGTGCACCACGATATCGAAGCCATGCTCGAGCGGCCGCTGCAGGAAGGGCGTCGCGAAGGTGTTGTCGCAGACGCTGATGAGCGCATGCCGCCGCGCCAGCGCGGCGACGGCCGCGAGGTCCACGACCTTCAGCAAGGGGTTGGTCGGGCTCTCGACCCACACGAGGCGCGTGTTGGGGCGGAGCGCGCCCGCGAGCGCCGCGGCATCGGTCAGATCGACGAACGAGACGCTGTGGCCCGCGGAACGCTTGCGCACGTTCTCGAACAGCCGGTAGCTGCCGCCGTAGAGATCGTGCATGGCGATGATGTGCGAGCCGGCATCGAGCAGCTCCAGGACCGTGGCGCTCGCGGCCATCCCCGAGGCGAAGGCGAAGCCCGCCGCGCCGCCTTCGAGGTTGGCCACCGCCGCCTGCAGCGCGTCGCGGGTCGGGTTGCGGCTGCGGGAGTAGTCGTAGCCCTGGTGCACGCCGGGGCTCGACTGCACGTAGGTCGAGGTCGCGTAGATCGGCGGCATCACCGCGCCGGTGAGCGGATCGGGCCGCTGGCCGCCGTGGATGACGCGGGTCGCGAAGCGCTGCGAGGTTGGTTGGTCGCTCATGGATCACTCATATCGCTGGCTGCGCTCACGGCGGCAGCCGTCGCCGCAGCCAGTTGAGCAGATCGATGCGCGTCACCAGCCCCTGGAACTCGCCGCCGTGCACGACGATTGCCACCATGCCGCGCCTGAAGATCTCCATCAGCTGGCCGACCGGAGCATCGACCGGCACGGTGACCAGGTGGCTGGCCATCGCATGGGTCACCGGATCGTTGAAGTGCTGCGGGTTGTCGACGACCTCGAGCAGGATGTCCTCCTCGTCGACGATGCCGACGATGCGCCCGTCCTGCAGCACCGGCACCTGCGAGACGTCGTAGAGCTTCATGCGACGGTAGGCAGCCAGCACCGTCTCGGTGGAGTTGACCGTGACCGCGGCGCGGTCCTTGTGGCGGCGCACGATCAGATCGCGCAGGTCTCCGTAGCTCTCGCGCTCGAGAAATCCCTGATCGAGCATCCAGTAATCGTTGTAGACCTTGGACAGATACTTGTTGCCGCTGTCGCATACGAAGCTGACCACGCGCTTCGGCTGCCGCTGCGCGCGGCAATAGCGCAGCGCCGCCGCGAGCAGCGTCCCGGTGGAGGTGCCGGCGATGACGCCCTCCTTGCGCAGCAGCTCGCGGCAGGTCGTGAACGCCTCGGAATCCGGGATGCTGTAGCTGTCGGTGACGCGCGTGAAATCCGCGACCGGCGGTACCGTGTCCCCGCCGATCCCCTCGACCAGCCAGGGCGACATCTTCGCCGGCAGCCTGCCGGTGCTGGCGAAGCTCGCCAGCCCCGAGCCGACCGGATCGGCGAGGATGAGGGCCACCTGCGGCGCGGTGCGCGCGAAGAAGTGCGACAGCCCGGCGAGCGTGCCGCCGGTGCCTACGCCGCACACGATCGCATCCAGCCTGCCGTCCATCTGCTCCCAGATCTCGGGCGCAGTCGTCTCCTCGTGCGCCTGCGCATTGACCGGATTGCCGAACTGATTGACGAAGTACGAGTTCGGCGTCTCACCTGCCAGGCGCTCGGCGACGTCGCGGTAGTACTCGGGATGCCCCTTGCTGACGTCCGAGCGGGTCATCACCACCTCGGCACCCATGGCCTTGAGGTGAAAGATCTTCTCCTGGCTCATCTTGTCGGGGATCGCCAGCACCAGGCGGTAGCCCTTCTGCGCTGCGACCAGCGCCAACCCCAAGCCGGTGTTGCCGGCGGTCGCCTCGATGAGAACGCTGCCGGGGCGGATCTCACCGGCGCGCTCGGCTGCCTGGATGAGGTAGAGACCGATCCGGTCCTTGATGGAGCCGCCGGGGTTCTGGTTCTCGAGCTTGAGGAACAGCTCGCACGGGCCGGTATCGATGTGGCGCACGGCCATGAGCGGCGTGCGGCCGATCATCTCCAGCACATTGCCGTAGGCGAGCGGTGGCATCTTCGATCCTCAAGCGCGCAGCCGTCGCGGCGGCGCGCGAGTGCGCCGGGCCGCGGAACAGCCGGTCGATAGCTGCGGATTGTACGGTCAGGCTGCCGCGGCCGCGACAATCAGCCCGGCGCCGACCCAGCCCGCGAGCAGCGCGGCGGCCTCACCCGGCGCGCGCTCCGTGCCGTGCAGCGCCGCGAGCAGCTCGCACAGCTCGCCGAAGCTGCCTCCGGCGGATGCGGCATCGAGGAGTGCGGCTTCGCCGGATTCGAGCGAGCGGAAACAGCTGCGCAGATCCTGGCGCCACAGCAGCCACTCGATCGGCTCCGCCACCACGACGAGCTCCGGCCGGGCCGCGTTCTCGAGCAGCGCGCGCCACAGCTGCGGCACGTTCCACCGGAGGGCGAGCCGCCGCACGCTCGGGTGCCAGGTGAAGCGCAGCCGCGCCCAGTCCGCGGGCGCGACGCGCGTCAGCGCCGCCGCGGAGAGCGGCGCGGCGTCGGCGGCGTCGAACACGGCGCACAGCGTCCATTCCCAGCGCGCCAGCTCCGCGAGCAACGGGACTTCCGCGTAGTCGGCCTGCTCGCCGAGAAACGCTTCGAGCTCGCCGCCATAGTCACGGATCGAGAAATAGCGCGAGTCGTGCGCGCGCACGTAGTGTGCGCCGAGGATGCGGAAATCCTCCTCCCCGAGCAGCGCCGCGAGCGCCGGGTAGCTCGCCGCGAGCGCATCGGTCAGGCGGCTGCCGTACGCCCCGGCGTAAATGCCGAGGCGCGTCTCGAGGGGCACGCGCGCGCTGCCGACCACCTCGGCCTCGATCGCGCGCGTACCGCGCAGCAGGTATTCCTGGAATTCCCCCTGCACGCGCGCCAGCTCGCTCACGCTGCCGCCTCCGCGAGCGTCGCCCGGGCAAGCGCGCGCGCCTGGTCGAGCTCGGCGCACAGCTCCGCGAGCGGCGGAATGTGATCGTCGCGCTCGATCATGGTCGACACCGGGCCGCAGCGGCGCAGCGCGTGCGCGTACAGCTGCCACACCGGGTCCGGCACCGGATGGTCGTGCGTGTCCACCAGGTAGTCGCCGTGATTCTCGTGCCCGGCGAGATGGATCTGCTGCACGCGCGCGGGCGGGATGGCCGCGAGGTAAGCGAGCGGGTCGAACTCGTGGTTGACCGCGCTCACGTAGATGTTGTTGACGTCGAGCAGGATCAGGCAGTCGGCACGCGCGGCGATCTCGGCGAGGAACTGCCACTCGGTGAGCGGGGAGTCGCGGAAGGTGACGTAGCTCGAGACGTTCTCGAGCAGGATGCGCCGCTCGAGCGCATCCTGCACCGCGCGCACCCGCGCGACCACGTGCGCGAGCGCCTCCTCGGTGTACGGCAATGGCAGCAGGTCGTGGGTATTGCGGCCGGCGACCCCGGTCCAGCACAGATGATCGGAGACCCACTCGGGCTCGACGCGCGCGGCCAGCGCCTTCACCTGCCGCAGGTACTCGCGGTCGAGGGGCGCGGTGCTGCCGATCGAGAGCGACACGCCGTGCATCACCAGCGGATAGCGCTCGCGGATGCGCATCAGGTAATTCAGGGGCTTACCACCCGGCACCAGGTAGTTCTCGATCAGCACCTCGAACCAGTCGACTCGCGGACGGTCCGCGAGGACCGCCTCGTAGTGATCGACCCGAAGACCTAAGCCGAATCCGAGCGAGGGGCGGGTCAGCATGTTCGCGTGGCGTCTCTGCGGGTGCGCAGTTGATTGTAGCGCGCGCGCCCATACAGTAGACCGGGCAATCCTCTACTGGATTGCGCTGCGTCGCGAACGGATTTTATCCCGTCGCGGCGTCACTGGACCGCAGGTGCGCGGCCAGATCGATTACAATTCACTGGCCCGCGTCTGCCTTACGCGTTCCCCGACTC
>JASHVF010000229.1 GCA_030039615.1 Gammaproteobacteria bacterium
AAGCCCGTCAACATCAAGAAGGGCCAGTTCCTCTCTCCCTGGGAGATGCAGAACGTGGTCGACAAGGCGCGCTCGACCGGGAATGAGGCGATCCTGGTGTGCGAGCGCGGCTTCTCCTTCGGCTACAACAACCTGGTCACCGACATGCGCTCGCTGTCGATCATGCGTGCCACCGGCTGCCCGGTGGTGTTCGACGCCACCCACTCGGTGCAGCTGCCGGGCGGGCAGGGCAGCTCCTCCGGCGGGCAGCGCGAGTTCATCCCGGTGCTGGCGCGGGCTGCCGTCGCCGCCGGGGTTTCCGGACTCTTCATGGAGACTCACCCGAGGCCCGAGGAGGCACTTTCCGACGGGCCGAACGCCTGGCCGCTCGGGCGCATGGAACCGCTCCTCCGTACCCTCACCGAGCTCGACCGGGCCGCCAAGGCGGCGCCGTTCGAGGAGTCACTGCTATGAGCCGAATCAGCGACGTCCGCGGCCGCGAGATCCTGGACTCCCGCGGCAACCCCACGGTCGAGGTCGACGTGCTGCTCGATTCCGGCGCGCTCGGTCGCGCCGCGGTGCCCTCGGGCGCTTCCACCGGCACACGCGAGGCCGTGGAGCTGCGCGACGGCGACCCGAAACGCTATGGCGGCAAGGGGGTGCTGAAGGCGGTCGAGAATGTGAACACGGTGCTCAAGGCCGTCGTCGTCGGCCTGGACCCGCGCGAGCAGGCCGCGGTCGACGCGCGGCTGATCGAGCTCGACGGCACCGACAACAAGGGGCGCCTGGGAGCCAATGCCATTCTCGGCGTGTCGCTGGCGGCGGCGCGCGCCGCGGCGAGCGATGCCCGGCTGCCGCTCTACCGGCACCTCGCACAGCTCTCCGGCGGCAAGCACGAGCCGGTCATGCCGGTGCCGCAGATGAACATCGTCAACGGCGGCGCGCACGCCGACAACAGCCTCGACATCCAGGAGTTCATGATCCTGCCGGTCGGCGCGCCGAGCTTCCGCGAGGCGCTGCGCTACGGCGCGGAGGTGTTCCACACGCTGAAGAAGCTGCTCGCCGGGCGCGGACTTGCGACCGCGGTGGGCGACGAGGGTGGCTACGCGCCGGACCTCGAGTCGAACGAGGCGGCGCTCAAGCTCATTCTCGAGGCAATCGAGCAGGCCGGCTACCGGCCCGGCCGTGACATCTATCTCGGGCTCGACGTGGCGAGCTCGGAGTTCTTCCGCGACGGCCGCTACCACCTCGAGTCGGAGCAGCGCGCCTTCAGCGCCGCGGAGTTCACCGGCTATCTGGCGGACCTGGCCGCCAGGTATCCGATCGTCACCATCGAGGACGGCATGAGCGAGGCCGACTGGGATGGCTGGGCCGAGCTCACGCGGGTGCTGGGCCAGAAGTTGCAGCTGGTGGGCGACGACGTGTTCGTCACCAACACCAGGATCCTGCGCGGCGCGATCGAGAAGCGCATCGCCAACGCGATCCTCATCAAGCCCAACCAGATCGGCACGCTCACCGAGACGCTCGCCTGCATCGACATGGCGCATGCGGCGCGCTACGCCGCCGTGATCTCGCACCGCTCGGGCGAGACCGAGGACACGACGATCGCCGACATCGCGGTGGCGACACCCGCCACGCAGATCAAGACCGGCTCGCTGTCGCGCTCCGACCGCATCGCCAAGTACAACCAGCTGCTGCGCATCGAGGCCGAGCTCGGCCAGGTGCGCTTCGCGGGCCGGGACGCTTTCCCCGCGCGGCTCTGATGCCGTTCGCGGGTCCGTCTGCTAGGCTGTGGCTCCCATGAAGTGGCTCGCCGCCGCGCTCACCGTCGTCGTACTCCTGCTTCAATACCGGATCTGGGTCTCCGACAACGGCGTGCGGCAGGTGGATCGTCTGCGCCAGGCGGTCGCGGCGCAGCAGGCGGAGGACGCGCAGCTCGCCGACCGCAACCGGCAGCTCGCCGCCGAGGTACGTGATCTGAAGACCGGGATGGGGGCGCTCGAAGAGCGCGCGCGCAGCGACCTCGGCATGATCGGCCGCAACGAGACCTTCTATCAGGTGGTGCCTGCCCGGCCGGCGCCGGCATCCGCTCCGCCCACCCGCACCGCGGCACGCTGATGCCGGGAGCGCCGCAGGCGGCCCTCAGCTAATGAAGTATTACCTCGTCATGCCGGCAGCGGGCTCGGGCAGGCGCTTCCAGGGCGACCAGCCCAAGCAGTACGCGCCGCTCCTCGGCCGCATGGTCATCGAATGGGCGCTCGCCCCGTTCCTCGGCGACCCGCGCTGCGCCCACGGGGTGGTAGTGATCGCGGAGGCCGATTCGAGCTGGCACCGCGTCGCCGCGCGGCTCGCGAGCGAGCGGCTCTCCGCCACCACGGGCGGCGGTGAGCGCAGCGAATCCGTGCGCCGCGGGCTGACCGCGCTCAGCGCTCGCGCCGCGCCCGAGGACTGGGTGCTGGTGCACGATGCGGCGCGCCCCTGCCTCGAATCCGCGGACCTCGAGCAGCTGATCGCGCGCGTGACGGCCCACGAGGGCTGCGGCGGGCTGCTGGCGGTGCGCGTCGCGGACACGCTCAAGCAGGCGCAAGCCGACGGGCAGCGGGAAGCGACGGTCGCGCGCACCATCGATCGCTCGGAGCTGTGGCGGGCGCTGACACCGCAGATGTTTCGTTATGGGATGCTGTGCGCGGCGCTCGATGCGGCGCACGGCGCCGGGCGCCACCCGGGCGACGAGGCGCAGGCGCTCGAATGGCGCGGCGCGAATCCGCTGCTGGTTGCGGGCGCGGCGACCAATCTCAAGCTCACCACCAGCGCCGACCTGAAGCTCGCCGAGGCGGTGCTGCGTGCGCGGAGGTAGGCGGTGAGGATCGGTTCGGGATTCGATGTGCACGCCTTCGGCCCGGGCGAGTTCGTCATGCTCGGCGGGGTGCGCGTTGCGCACTCCCGCGGCGTGGTCGCACATTCGGATGGCGACGTGCTGCTGCACGCGCTGTGCGACGCGCTGCTGGGCGCCGCCGGTCTCGGTGACATCGGCCTGCACTTCCCCGACAGCGATGCGCGCTGGAAGGGCGCCGCGAGCCCGCACTTCGTCACCGCGGTGCTCGCGATGCTGCGCAGCCGCGGGTTTTCGGTGGTGAATGCCGACCTGACACTGCTCGCCGAGGCGCCGCGGCTCGCGCCGCATCGCGAGACGATCCGCGACGCGGTGGCGCGCCTGCTCGAAGTGCCCGTCGAGCGCGTCAACCTCAAGGCCACCACCACCGAGCGGCTGGGTTTCCTCGGGCGTTCCGAGGGGCTCGCCGCGCAGGCAGTGGTGCTGCTCGCCGAGGGCTGAGGGTGCCCGAGGCCGTGACCGCGGCGGCTCTCGCGGCCGCGCTTGCACCGGCGCGCGCCTACGGCGCGCCGGTTGCCGAGGCAGAACTGCGCGCGCTGCCGGCCGATTTCCTGGTCGAGGAGGATCTCGGCTTCGCGCCCGCGGGCTCCGGCGCGCACCTGCTGCTCAAGGTGCGCAAGATCGACGCCAACACCGCCTGGGTGGCGCGGGCGCTTGCGCGGCTGGCAGGCTGCCGGCCGCAGGACGTCGGCTATGCGGGCCTCAAGGACCGCCGCGCCGTCGCCGTCCAGTGGTTCTCGGTGCCGCGCCCCCGCGCGGCACCTGACATGTCGGGGGCGCGCGGCGAGGGCTTCGAGGTACTGGAAGCCCGTGCGCACAACCGCAAGCTGCCGCGCGGCGCGCTCGCCGGCAACCGCTTCACAGTGCGGCTGCGCACCACGGCGGGCGCGGGTGCCGCGCTCGCTGCGCGCCTTGCGCCGCGGCTCGCACTCATCGCCGCGCGCGGTGTGCCCAACTACTTCGGGCCGCAGCGCTTCGGGCGCGACGGCGCCAATCTCCTCCCCGCGGGGCCCGGGCGCGCCCGCCTGGCGCCCGCCGAGCGGGGCTTCAGGCTCTCCGCCGCGCGCAGCGTGGTCTTCAATGCGGTGCTCGGTGCGCGCGTCGCGGACGGCAGCTGGGAGCGGCTGCTCCCGGGTGACCTCGCCAACCTCGACGGCCGCGGCAGCACCTTCCCGGTGGAGTCTCCCGATGAGGCGCTCGCCGCCCGCTGCGCGCGCCTGGAGATTCATCCGACCGGCCCCTTGTGGGGCGCCGGACAGCCGCCGGGCGGCGCGGACGTGCTGCGACTCGAGCTCGAGGTGGGCGCTCGATTCCTCGCGCAGTGCGAGCTGTGCGCTGCGGCCGGCATGGCGCAGGAGCGGCGCAGTCTGCGACTGCGCGTGGCGCAGCTCGACTGCGCGGTCGAGCCGGATGCCGCGCTGCTGCGCTTTTACCTGGCGCGCGGCAGTTTTGCGACGGCGGTGCTGCGCGAGCTCATAGACGTCGCGCCTGGCGCGGCGCAAGACTGAGCTAAGGCGGCGACAGCAGCACGTAGACCGCGCCGGTACCGCCGTCCGCCGGCCGCGCGGATACGTACGCAAGTACCGCGCCGGTGCGGCGCAGGACCGCGGAGACGGCGGACTTCAGCACCGGCCCGCGGTGCCCCGAGCGCCGCCCTTTGCCGTGCACGATGCGCACGCAGCGCACCTGTGCGCAGAGCGCGTCGATGAGGAACTGCCGCAGCGCCTGCTTCGCCTCGGCGACGGTCATCCCGTGCAGATCGATCTCGCGCTCGAGGCGGTACTCGCCGCGTCGCAGCCGACGCACCACCGACGGCTGTACCCCGGCGCGCTGATAGACGAGCTCTTCGCCGCCGGCGAGCGCCGGATCGGGAGGCTCGGCCCCGAGGCTTTCCCGGAGCACCGCGGCGCGATCGGCGCGCGTGAAACGGGCTCGCGGCCGGGGCTTCGGCGCGGGAGTGACGGGCGCGCCCCCGGTGAGCGGCTTGACACCCCGCATGGCATCGCGGAACAGGCGCGCCGCCTCGCCGGCCTCGTCAGGATCGTCGTCGCCGCCCGCCTGCACCATGCTTTCCTCCGCCCGCAGTCGTGAAAAGTATATAGTCACGCGCGCTGCCGAACGGCTCCCTGGGCTCCCGCCTTCCGTATAGTGAAGATCCTGATCAGCAACGACGACGGCTTTCGCGCGCAAGGCATCCGCCGGCTGCGGGAGGCGCTCGCGACGCTCGCCGAGGTGACCGTGGTCGCCCCGGACCGTAACAAGAGCGGCGCGAGCAACTCGCTCACCCTCGACGTGCCGCTGCGTGTCTTCGAGTCTGAGCCCGGCGTGTACTTCGTGCCGGGCACGCCCACCGACTGCGTGCATCTTGCGATCTCGGGGCTCTTCGACTTCGAGCACGACATGGTGGTCTCGGGCGTCAACGACGGCCCGAATCTCGGCGACGACGTGCTGTATTCCGGCACCGTGGCCGCGGCTCTCGAGGGGCGCTTCCTCGGGCTGCCGACCATCGCGGTGTCGCTGTGCACGGCCGGCGAAGGCGGTGGCCACTTCCGCACCGCCGCCGAAGTCGCACGGCGCCTCGTGGCGCAGCTGCTGCGCAAGCCGCTGCAGGCCGAGCTGATCCTCAATGTCAACGTGCCGGACGTGCCGTTCGAGCGCCTGCGCGGCTTTCGCGCGGAAGGCATCCGCCGGTTGCGCGAGGCCCTGGGGACGCTCGCGGAGGTGACGGTGGTGGCCCCGGACCGCAATCGCAGCGGCGCGAGCAACTCGCTCACGCTCGATGTGCCGCTGCGGGTGTTCGAATCCGAGCCCGGGGTGTACTTCGTTCCGGGCACACCGACCGACTGCGTGCACCTCGCCATCACCGGGCTGTTCGACTTCGAATACGACATGGTGGTCTCGGGCGTGAACGACGGCCCGAACCTGGGAGACGATGTGTTGTATTCGGGCACGGTGGCGGCGGCCGTCGAAGGGCGCTTTCTCGGGCTGCCGACCATCGCGGTGTCGCTGTGCACCGCGAGCGGCGGCGGCGGCCACTTCCGCACCGGCGCCGAGGTGGCACGCCACCTGGTGGCGCAGCTGCTGCGCAAGCCGCTGCAGCGCGAGCTCATCCTCAACGTCAACGTGCCGGACGTGCCGTTCGAGCGCCTGCGCGGCTTCCGCGCCAGCCGCCTCGGATACCGCCACCGGTCCGCGCCGGTGATGCGCGCGCAGGATCCGCGCGGGCGTCCGGTGTACTGGGTCGGCCCCGCGGGCGCCGAGCAGGACGCCGGACCCGGCACGGACTTCGACACCGTGGCCCGGGGCTA
>JASHVF010000230.1 GCA_030039615.1 Gammaproteobacteria bacterium
CGGTTCGCATGTTCCGCGGCGGTCCGGCCGAGCCGCAGCCACCGGCGCCGAGGCCGGCGGAAACCGTGTCGCAAGCCTCACAGCCTGCGGCGCCGGCGCCGCCGCCGGCGGCCCCGCGCGGGGGTCGAGGCGATGGGTCCACGGTCGCGCTTCACCAGGTGATTCCCGACGTTCCGACACACGCCCGCCAGACCATCCACGGGCACATCAAGGTGTGGGTGCGAGTGGTCGTCGAGCCGGACGGCGCGGTGCTGGCCGCCGTCCCGGACCGTGCCGGATCGAGCCGCTACTTCGAGCGGCTCGCGGTGGAGGCCGCACGCAAGTGGACCTTTTCCGCGGTCGAGGCACCGGCGCGGCGCATCATGCAGGTGCAATTCGACTTCAGCCGCGATGGCACGACCGCGCGAGCGGTTACACTCCGTTAGCATGAAGCCGATCCCGACTGGCGCTCGCGGCAGCTACTCACTGCGCGTCGAGTCCCGGCACCTGGCGAACACCTTCAAGGACAGCATCCTGCCGCCGGTGTTCTCGACTCCCTACCTGATCCTCATCATGGAGAACGCGGCGCTCAATGCCGTGCGCGATTACCTCGAGGAGGGCGAGAGTGCCGTCGGCACGCGCGTCGACGTGCGCCATCTCGTCGCGACGCCGGTCGGTCGCGAGGTGGTGGGCCGCGCGGAGGTCACCGGGACCGACGGCCGCAGGATCTTCTTCCGCGTGTGGGCGACCGACGGCGCGGAGGAGATCGGTGTCGGGACGCACGAGCGCACGGTCGTGAACGTCGCGCGCCTCATCGAACGCATGACGCAGAAATACGGACCAGAGCCCTCAGCGTAAGTAGCGATCGAACCACTCGAGCGTGCGGCGCATCGCGTCCTCGGCGTGGGCCGGCTCGCGCAGCCCGTGCCCCTCGCCGGGATAGACCATGACCGCGGTCGGAATGCCGAGCGCCTTCAGCGCGTGCCAGAACTCGACCGTCTGCGGAGCGGGACATTCGACATCGCGCTCGCCCACGTAGGCGAACGTCGGCGTGCGGACGTTGCGGATGAAGTTGATCGGTGAGGAGCGCGCATACACCGCCGGGTCGTCGTAGACGCTCGCGCCGAAGTACGGCAGCAGCCATCCATCGATCCCGTTCTCGCCGTAATAGGACTGCCAGTTGCTGACTCCGGCGGCCGCCACGCCCGCCTTGAAGCGCTGCGTCTGGGTGACCGCCCACATCGTCATGAAGCCGCCGTAGCTGCCGCCGGCGAGGCCGAGCCGCGCATCGTCGATCGGTGCGCTGCGTTCGCTCTCGTCGATCCCGGCGAGAATGTCGCGCAGGTCGCCGTAGCCGAGGTCGCGTACGTTGGCGAGCGTGAAGCGCTCGCCCTGGCCGTAGCTGCCGCGAGGGTTGGGCCGGAATACCGCCCAGCCGCGCGCGAGCATCGCGGTCTGGGTTCCGGGCCCGGCGAAGGCCGGTAACGCCGCCGAGGCCGGACCGCCGTGGACCAGCGTCACCATCGGCACTTTGCCCTGCACGCCGGGCGGCAGCAGCAGCCAGCCCTGAATCCTGAAGCCGTCATTGGTCCAGTGGAGACTTTTAACCAGCGCAGTGCCGGAGAGCCCCGCATTGAGGCGTGTGAGGTCGTGCCAGTGTCCGGGTGTGCCCACCTCGATCTCGGGAGGGGCCGTGAAGCTCTCGTGCGAAGCCGCGCGCAGCCCCGCAGGGCAGTCCGGCGAATGCACTTCGGCGCCGGCCTGGACGCTGTCCGCATCGCTCCCCACCACCCGCCAGGTGCCGGGCGTGCGGCCGGCGCCGAGATCGACGACCTCGAGGGCATCGTCCGCGAGCAGCTGCGCCTCGAGCGTCCCGCTGCAGCTCCATCCCAGAGCGCGGGCCGATCCGGGCATGCCGGGCGTGAGGTTGACTGCCTGACCGCCCGCTATGGGCACGCTGTAGACGTCGCCGCCGGTCGAGCCGAAGTCGCTCATGATGCCGCCGATGAAGGCAACGCTGCCGCCGTCGGGAGCCACGGTCGGCTCGGCAATCTGCTGACGGATGTCGCTCGGGACGTACAGCGTGCGCTCGCCCGGGGTGTCGCGGCTGAAGGCGTAGAGTTTCGCGACCCACCAGTTGTCGTCGCCGTCGCCGGGCGCCGCCGTTGCGACGAAGCCGCTGCCGTCCGCAAGCCAGTCGTACTCGTACACGTAGAGCTCGGGCGGTGAGACCCAGCGCAGCTTGCCCGCGGTCAGCGTAGCGATGCGCTGCTCCGTCGGTGCGGCATCCAGGTCGCCCGCCACGGCGACTCCGGCCTCGGTCGCGCCGACTTCCTTGCGGGCGCTCTCGGTGGCGAGCAGCGCAAGCGTGCCATGGTGAAACTTCAGGCCCGCGAGCGTGCCGTTGAACTGGAGGACGCGCGTCAGATGGCGGCCGTCGGCCGCCACGGTGTAAAGCGAGTACTGGTGACTGCGCGGCGTGCGCAGCGTGAAGGTGAGCGACTTGCCGTCCTCGCTCCAGGCGACCGAGCCCGGCCAGCACTGCGGCACCCGCCCGCATGGCAGCTCGACGCGCGCCGCGGCACCGTTCGCCACGGTGCGAATGACGAGATCGCGCACGTCGGGAAGGGAGCCGCCGAGCGGCGCATCGCCTTCGATGGAGGCGACGCTCCTCCCTTCGGGGGAGAGATATACGTGCAGGTAGCGATGCACGAGCCGCACGTCCGCCGCGGCGCTTGCCGGCGCGAGCGCAAGCGCCAGCGCAAGGGTCAGGAGAGCAGGCACGGGAGAGGGCTTAAGCGGACTGAAATGAACGCGTCGCATTCTTGTTATCCTGCCCGGGAGCTCGCAGGAATTCTCGCACAGACGGACGTCCAAGGAGCAGCGATGCAAACGCGCACGCTCGGAAACGGCAAGCTGGAAGTCTCCGCCATCGGCCTCGGGTGCATGGGTCTGAGCCACGCGTACGGGCCGGTCACCGACAAGAAGACGGCGATCGCGCTGCTGCGCGCCGCGGTGGAACTCGGTGTCACCCTGTTCGATACCGCGGAGGTGTATGGGCCGTACACCAACGAGGAGCTGGTCGGTGAGGCATTGGCGCCGTTCCGCGAGCGGGTGGTGATCGCCACCAAGTTCGGGTTCAAGATCGATGCCGAGCGTCGCCAGGTGGGCCTCGACAGCCGGCCGGAGCACATCCGACAGGTAGTCGAGTCCTCGCTCGGGCGGCTCAGGATCGACACCATCGACCTCCTTTACCAGCATCGGGTCGACCCGGACGTGCCGATCGAGGAGGTCGCCGGCACCGTGCGGGAGCTGATCCGCGCGGGCAAGGTCCGGCACTTCGGTATGTCGGAGGCGGGTGTGCAGACGATCCGCCGCGCGCACGCGGTGCAGCCGGTCGCGGCGCTGCAGTGCGAGTACTCGCTGTGGTGGCGCGAGCCCGAGAAGGAGCTGCTGCCGGCGCTCGAGGAGCTCGGCATCGGCCTCGTTCCCTACAGCCCGCTCGGCAGAGGGGTACTCACCGGCAAGATCGATGCGAACACCGAGTTCGCCAAGGACGATTTCCGCAACCTGCTGCCGCGATTCACGCCCGAGGCCCGCAAGGCGAACCAATCCTTCGTGGATCTGCTCGGTGCGCTCGCCGCGCGCAAGCAGGTGAGCTCGGCGCAGCTCTCGCTCGCCTGGCTGCTCGCACAGAAGCCCTGGATCGTACCAATCCCGGGCACGACCAGGCTCGAGCGCCTCAAGGAGAACCTCGGCGCGGCGGCGGTCGAGCTGACGGCCGGGGAGCTGCGCGACATCGACAGCGAGGCGGCGAAGATCCCGCTTCACGGGGCGCGCTATCCCGAGAGCCTGAGCCGCATGGTGGGCCGCTGAGTGCGCGCATCTGCCGGAGTTCGACGACAGGCCGCGGCGGGCGCCGCAGGAGGTCTCACGTGAGCGAGGTTCTGGAGCCCGAGCTGCTCGAGCGGATGGACGCCTACTGGCGCGCCGCCAACTACCTTTCCGTGGGTCAGATCTACCTGTACGACAATCCGCTGCTGCGTGAGCCGCTGCTGCCGCAGCACATCAAGCCGCGGCTTCTCGGCCACTGGGGCACCACACCGGGTCAGAATTTCATCTACGTCCATCTGAACCGCATCATCTGCAAGTACGACCTCGATATGATCTACATCGCCGGCCCCGGACACGGCGGTCCGGCGCTGGTCGCCAACACCTACCTCGAGGGAACCTACAGCGAGGTGTACCCGGAGATCTCCGCGGATGCGGCCGGGATGCAGAAGCTCTTCAAGCAGTTCTCGTTCCCCGGCGGGATCCCGAGTCACGTCGCGCCCGAGACACCCGGCTCGATCCACGAGGGCGGCGAGCTCGGTTACTCGCTCAGCCACGCCTACGGGGCGGTGTTCGACAACCCGGGACTCATCGTCGCGTGCGTCATCGGCGACGGCGAGGCCGAAACCGGACCGCTCGCCACGGGCTGGAACGGCAACAAGTTCCTGAATCCTGCGAGCGACGGCGCGGTGCTGCCGATCCTGCATCTCAACGGCTACAAGATCGCCAACCCGACGCTGCTGGCGCGCATCGAGCGGCCGGAGCTGCTCGCGTACCTGCGCGGCAACGGCTACGAGCCGTTCTTCGTCGAGGGCGACGACCCGCCGCGCATGCATCAGCTGATGGCGGCGACGCTCGATACCGTAATCGGCAGAATCCACGCGATCCAGACCGCGGCGCGCACCGCCGGCGCGAGCACGCGGCCGCTCTGGCCGGTGATCGTGCTGGCGACGCCCAAGGGCTGGACGGGACCGAAGGTCGTCGACGGCCTGAAGATCGAAGGCACCTTCCGCGCCCATCAGGTGCCGCTCGCCGAGGTGCGGCAGAACCCGGAGCACCTGCA
>JASHVF010000231.1 GCA_030039615.1 Gammaproteobacteria bacterium
AACTGGTAGACGAAGCCGAGCGCGCGGTTGCGCAGCACGCCGCGCTCGCGCTCCCCGAGCGCATGGATGTCGCGCCCGGCGATCAGCACCTGGCCGCTGCTGGGCGCGTCCAGGCCGCCGAGTATCTGCAGCAGCGTCGTCTTGCCGGAGCCCGAGGCACCGACGATCGCGACGCGCTCGCCCGCCGCGACGCTGAGCGAGACGCCCTGCAGCACCGGCAGCAGCACCGGGCCCTGGCGGAAGCTCTTCTCGACCTGCCGTGCCTCGAGAACGCCGTCACTCATGCCGCAACGCCTCCGCGGGCGCGGTGCGCGCCGCGCGCCACGCCGGATAGATGGTCGCGAGCGCGCACAAGAGGAACGCCACGCCGCACACCTTGAGGACGTCGAGGCCCTCGACGTAGGCCGGCAGATCGCTCAGGAAGTAGACACTGGCATCGATGAACCGCACCCCGAGCAGCCGCTCGAGCCCGCCGACCAGCCTCTCGAGGTTGTCGGACAGCAGCGTCCCGAGCGCCGCGCCGAGCAGCGTACCGCCGAGCCCGATCAGCACCCCCTGCACGGCAAAGGTGGCGAGCACGTTGCGCGGCGCCGCCCCGAGCGTGCGCAGGATGGCGATGTCGGTCTGCTTCTCCTTCACGATCATCACCAGCGTGGCCACGATGTTGAAGGCGGCCACCGCCACCAGCATCAGCAGGATGATGAACATCATCGACTTGGTGATCTCGATGGAACGGAAAAAGTTGGCGTGATTCTGCGTCCAGTCGCTCACGTAAAAGTCGCCGCCGAGCGCACGCGCCACGCGGATCGCGACCGCCGGCGCCCGCAGCGGGTCGGCGAGCGCCAGGCGCAGCCCGGTGACGCCATCGCCGAGGCGAAACAGCCGCGCCGCGTCCGCCAGATGTGTGAGCGCGAGCCCGCGGTCGAATTCGTACATACCGGAGGAGAAGATGCCGACCACGCGGAAGCGGCGCATGCGCGCCACCACCCCGGTCGGAGTCGCGGTGCCCTCGGGCGCGATCACCACCACCGTACCGCCGACGTGCGCGCCGAGCTCGTGGGCGAGCGCCGACCCGAGGATGATGCCGTACTCGCCCGGGGCGAGGTCGGCGAGACTTCCCTGTATCACACGCTGCGCCAGCCCCGTGGCCTCGCGCTCCTGCTCCGGCAGCACGCCGCGCACGGTCGCGCCGGCCATCGCCGGCCCGTTGGCAAGCATCGCCTGGCTCTCGACGTAGGGCACCGCCGCCAGCACGCCGCTCTGCAGCCGGGCGCGCTGCGCGAGCGTCTGCCAGTCCTCCAGCGAGCCGGACATGCCGGTCAGCTCGGCGTGCGAGGTCACCGCCAGGATGCGGCTGCGCAGCTCGCGCTCGAAGCCGTTCATCACCGACAGCACCACGATCAGCGTCGCCACCCCCAGCGTCAGCCCGCACACCGACATCAGCGCGACGAACGACACGAAGCCGCGGCGGTGCGCCGAGCGCAGGTAGCGCGTACCGATCAGCCATTCGTAGGGAACGCCTGCCATGCTGCTACTCGTAGCGCAGCGCTTCGGCGGGCGCGGTACGGGCGGCACGTAGCGCCGGATAGATGGTGGCGAGCGCGGTGAGCAGCAGGGCCGCGAGGGCGATCACCAGCACGTTGCCGGCGTGCACTTCGGAGGGGATCGTGCTGCTGTAATAGACGTCCGAGTCGAGGATCTGGAAATGGAAGGTGCGCTCGAGGAACGGCTCGATGGTCTCGACGTTGAGGGCGAGCAGCAATCCCAGCACGAGCCCGAGCGCCACTCCCAGCCAGCCGATCACCAGCCCCTGCGTGATGAAGATGCCCATGACGCGGCGCGGCGCCGCGCCGAAGGTGCGCAGGATCGCGATATCGGTGCGCTTGTCGGTCACCACCATGACCAGCATGGCGACGATGTTGAATGCCGCCACCGCGACGATCAGCAGCAGGATGAGCGACATCATGGTCTTCTCGATGCGGATCGCGCGGAAGTAGTTGGAATTGTCCTGCGTCCAGTCGCGCACCTCGAGATTGCCGGGCAGTGCCCGGCGCAGCCGCGCCGCCACCGCCGGAGCGGCCAGCACGTCGCCGACGCGGATGCGCAGCCCCTGCCCGCCGCCGCCCGGCGGCAGGAGCGAGCGCACCTCATCGAGGGGCGCGAACACCAGTGTGCCGTCGTGATCCTGCAATCCCACCTCGAAGACGCCCGCAACCGCGAAACCGCGCAACTTCCCCTGCGGGGTGCCGTCCGCGCTCACGGTCGGCACCAGCAGCGTCAGCTGATCGCCCACGGCCAGACCCAAGCGCTCGGCGATCAGCTCGCCGGGGATAACTCGCGCCGAGCCCGGCACCAGGTCCTTCAGGTGCCCCTGGGTGACCGCCGCGCCGAGCTCGCGCACCGTGGCCTCGAGGCTCGGGTCCACGCCGCGCAACACCACCGGCAGCATCTGCGAGCCGCGCACCGCGAGCGCCTGCAGCTCCGCGTAGGGAGCCACGTCCGTGACGCCGCTGACGGCGCGCGCGCGTCGCGCCGCGTCCTGCCAGTCGGGCACGGCCGTGCGTGCGCCCCCATCGGGCGCAGGTGCCGCGATCACGCGCACCTGGGCGCTCAACGACAACAGCCGCTCGCGCAGCTCGCTCTCGAAGCCGTTCATCACCGAGAGAATGACGATGAGAGCTGCGACCCCGACGCCGACCCCCACCAGCGACGCCCAGGTGATGAAGGAGACGAAAAACTTGTGCGAGCGCGCGCGCACGTAGCGCAGCCCGATGTAGACCGGCAGCGGATGAAACATCGTGGCGATTTAACCACAGATGCGCGGCTTTTCAGACCTGGATCACAGTTTGATGCCGATAAGTCAAGCCGCGGCTTTGACAGATTGCGGGCGGTGTTATAGTCCCGCGCAGCGGAGGAACTCGTATGCAGGCACGAATTCTCGCGGCATTACTCTGCGGTTGCACACTCGCCGGCAGCGCACTCGCCGACACGGTGGTCGTCAACGACCAGGTGCAGGTGCGCGACTCGCAGGTCGACCGCCCCAAGCGCGGCGTCACCATGAGCGACGTGGAAAAACAGTTCGGCGCCCCGGTGACGCGCCACCCGACGGTCGGCGGCGGCAACCCGCATCGCCCGCCGATCACCCGCTGGGACTACAGCGGCTTCGCGGTCGTGTTCGAAGGCGACCGGGTCATCGATTCGGTGGTGACGGGCGGCGGCGACGCCGCACCCGCCCCGGCACCCGCCGCGGCACCCGCCACCGGGCCGTCGGCCTAGAGTCACAAGCGCGCTTACGTTTGCCCGGGGCGCGCCCCCTCTTCGGGCGCGCGGCGGCGGCGTGCGCGCTGGCGGGCGAGCGGGCGCCGATGGTAGGCTCAGCTCACTAGAATAAATCCGGGGAACACGTGGTCGATGAGCCTCTCAGGGCCCGCATCGAGGCTCTGTTGCGCGCCACGAGCGTGCGTAAGAAGAAGGCCGCAGCTCTGCTGGAGAAAGAGATCCGGCGCCGCGAAGAGCTCCTGCGGCAAACCTTCCGCCGTTACGTCTCGCCGCGCGTCGCCGACAAGATTCTCGCCGACACCCAGCTGCGCGACACGCTGCTGTCGCCTGCGGGGCCGGCGGCGGAGGCGCGTGCTCACGCGGTGGTGCTGTTCGCGGACCTGCGGGGCTTCACCAGCATCAGCGAGCAGCTCGATCCGCAGCGCGTGGTGCCGCTGCTCAACGAGTTCTTCTCGCTGCTCACCGAGATCACCTTCAGGTACGAAGGCACCGTGTTTCACATGGCGGGCGACTGCCTGATGCTCGGCTTCGGCGTGCCGCTCGAGCAGCCCGACAGCCCGCAACGCGCCGTGGGCGCGGCGCGCGAGATGCTGACGCGCTTCGCCGAGCTGTCGCGCTCCTGGCGCGAGCGCTACCAGGTGGAGGCCGGGCTCGGTATCGGCATCAACGAAGGCGACGTGGTGGCCGGCAACGTCGGCTCCGCCGCCTACATGAACTACACGATCATCGGCGACACGGTGAACGTCGCGGCGCGGCTGTGCCAGCGGGCCCGCGCCGGCGAGATGCTGTTCTCGAGCACCCTCAAGCGCTCGCTCGATGAGCACGGCCTCGATATCGGCGCGCGGCCGCTGCCGCCGATGCAGCTGCGCGGGCGCGCGCACCCGATCGACATCTTCTGCGTGCCGCGCGCCGCGCGCATGCAGCTCGCTCCGCAGCCCTCCGGCGGCTGAACACACCTCTCTCGGGTAAGCTGCCCGGGATCATGAGCTCGCTGCTGCACCCGCCGCTGCCCGATGCGGACCGCGCGCATCTCGAGTGGCGCCAGCTGTACGGCAGCGCCGCAGCGCTCGCGCTCGCGGAGGCGGCGCGCGCCGACGCGCGGCTGTTCGTGGTGATCGCCGACGGGGCGCGCGAGCTCGAGCGACTGAGCGCGGAACTGCGCTTCTACGCCGCCGAGCAGCTCACGCTGCTGCGCCTGCCGGACTGGGAGGTGCTGCCGTACGACCTGTTCTCGCCGCATCCCGACATCACCTCCGAGCGGCTGAAGACTCTCTACGAGCTGCCGCACATGAAGCGCGGCTGCCTGATCGTCGCCGCCGACACCCTCATGCAGCGGCTCCCGCCGCGCGACTATGTGCAGGCGCGGGCGTTCGAGCTCAGGCGCGGACAGTCCCTCGCCCTGGAGCCGTTCCGCGCGCGCCTCATCGAGGCGGGCTATGCCAGCGTCGGCCAGGTGGTGAGCCCCGGGGAGTTCGCGGTACGCGGCTCGCTGCTCGACGTCTTCCCGATGGGCAGCGCCGCGCCGCTGCGCATCGATCTCTTCGACGAGGAGATCGAGGCGCTCCGCCGCTTCGATCCCGAGACGCAGCGCTCGCTCGATTCGCTCGAGCAGGTGCAGCTGCTGCCGGCGCGCGAGGTGCCGCTCGATGAAGCGGCGGTGCGCGACTTCCGCCGCCGCTATCGCACGCGCTTCGAAGGCGACCCGGCAAGGAGCGCCATCTATCGCGGCGTCAGCGAGGGACTGGCGCCGGCCGGCATCGAGTTCTATCAGCCGCTGTTCTTCGAGCGGCTCGCCGCGCTCAGCGACTACCTGCCGCCGAGCGCGGTAATCGTGCACGACGCCGCCCTGCCGCGGGCGCTGTCACGCGCCTGGGGCGAGGTCGAGGCGCGCTACGAGGATCGCCGCCACGACATCGAACGCCCGGTGCTCGAGCCCGCCGAGCTGTTCCTCGAGCCCGCCGAGCTCGGCGCCGCGCTCTCGCGCTTCGCCTCGATCGAGCTCAGCGCCTTCAAGGCGGACACCGAGCTCGGTGGCGCGCCGCCGACGCTGCACAACTTTCCGAGCGCTGCGCCGCGCGAGCTGCGTCTCGACATGCGCGCGCCGCGGCCGCTCGCGCCGCTCGATGCATTTGTGCGCGAGTTCCGCGGGCGGGTGCTGATCGCCGCCGACTCTCCGGGGCGGCGCGAGATGCTCGCCGACATGCTGCGGGCGCACGGCCACGACGCCGCCATGGTGCCCGGCTGGGAGGCCTTTGCCGCCGGCAGCGCGCCGCTGGCGCTCGCGGTGGCGCCCGATATCGAAGGGCTGACCCTCACCGCTCCGCCGCTCGCCGTCATCGCCGAGGCGCAGCTCTTCGGGGCGCGCGCCCGCCAGGAGCGCCGCCGCAAGCGCGCCGCCGACCCGGAAGCGATCCTGCGCGACCTGCAGGACCTCAATCCCGGCGCGCCGGTGGTGCACGAGGAGTACGGTGTCGGCCGCTACGCCGGCCTGCAGTCGATGGACATCGCCGGCCAGCCGGGCGAGTTCCTGGTGCTCGAGTACCAGGACGGCGACCGCGTGTACGTGCCGGTGCACGCGCTGCACCTGGTGAGCCGCTATACCGGCGCGGCCGCGGAGAACGCCCCGCTCCACAAACTCGGCACCGACCAGTGGGCCAGGGCGCGCCGCCGCGCGGCCGAGCAGATCCGCGACGTGGCGGCGGAGCTGCTCGACCTCTACGCGCGGCGCAAGGCGCAGCGCGGACTCGCGCTCGGCGCGAGCGAGCTCGACTACCAGACCTTCGTCAACGGCTTCCCCTTCGAGGAGACCGCCGACCAGGCCGAGGCGATCCGCCAGGTGCTCGCGGATCTCGGCGCCGAGCGGCCCATGGACCGCATCGTCTGCGGCGACGTCGGCTTCGGCAAGACCGAGGTCGCCATGCGCGCCGCCTTCGCGGCCACCCAGGCGGGCAAACAGGTGGCAGTGCTCGCGCCGACCACGCTGCTGGTGCAGCAGCACCTCGCCAATTTCCGCGATCGTTTTGCCGACTGGCCGGTGCGCATCGAAGCACTGTCGCGCTTCGGCACCTC